>JAICTW010000783.1 GCA_025936195.1 Flavisolibacter sp. | reverse complement strand
CCCAGGGTGTCAGGAAGCATAATTCTTTTTACCGGCTGTGTGGAAAGAAAATCAAGATATTGAAATACATAATCTTTTGAATCGCGCATTCCATTGCTCCAGTCTTCAAGATAAACATTACAGTCAATACCTTTCTTCCTGGCTAGTTTTATTACATCACTAATTTCAGCAAAGTGTTGTTCAGGTTTTTTCTTAAGCTGATAGGTTAAATGATTAAGAGATCCTTTAGTGAGCAGGTTCATCACTTTAGCGCCGGCCTTTATCATCCATTCTACAGATACACTTCCATCAACAAAAGTTAGCACTTCCACTCTATCCAGCAGCCCGTTTACTTTTGCCCAACGGGTTATTTTTTTTACGGCATCAAATTCGCCTTCCGATACACGTGCAGAAGCGATCTCAATACGATCTACTTTTAATTCAGTTAATAAAAGCTTGGCAATGGTTAATTTTTCCACAGATGAAAATGAAACCCCGCTGGTTTGTTCTCCATCGCGAAGTGTGGTGTCCATTATCTCAATGTGTCGCTGTTTTTTCGGCATTTCTGTTAGTTATGATCTCAATTAATATAAGCTCTTTTCAGCAAATGACCGGATGTCTTCTTTCATCGCCTGTAAATAATCTATATCATCAAAACCATTCGTTAGGTTGTGTTTTTTATATCCGTTAATATCGAACGATTGTTGTTCACCGGTATCAAGGATTGTTATGGTTTGATTAGGAAGATTTATTTCGAATTGTGCGTTAGGATCTGCTTCAATAGCGCTAAAAATCTTTATCAAAAATTCCTCGCTTACCTGCACAGGAAGTATACCAACATTGATAGAATTGTTCTTGAAAATGTCTGCAAAGAAACTGGAAACGACTGCGCGAAAACCATAATCATAAATGGCCCATGCCGCATGTTCGCGGCTGCTGCCACTTCCAAAATTTTTACCCCCTACCAAAATTTTACCAGAGTAAATGGGATTATTTAAAACAAAATCTTTTTTAGGTGTTTCATCTGCATTATACCGCCAGTCGCGAAAAAGATTATCACCAAAACCTTTGCGCTCAGTTGCTTTTAAAAAGCGCGCAGGAATGATCTGGTCTGTATCCACATTTTCAATCGGCATTGGAACTGCCGTGCTGGTAAGCACTGTAAATTTATCGTAAGCCATTCTTATTAGTTCGTTGTTTTTAGTTTTTAGTTCAAAGTTATCAAACATCTCAAATCATACATTTAAAGCAATTCTCTTGGATCTGTAACAACCCCTGTAACTGCTGCTGCGGCTGCTACGAGGGGACTTGCCAGCATGGTTCTTGCGCCTGGGCCTTGCCTGCCTTCGAAGTTTCTGTTGCTGGTGCTGACAGCATATTTGCCTGCGGGAATTTTATCATCGTTCATGGCCAAACATGCTGAACAACCTGGTTGGCGTAACTGGAATCCTGCTTCAGTTAAAATATCCAAAATACCTTCCTCTTTTATTTGTTGCTCTACTACATGCGAACCGGGAACGATCCACGCAGTGATGTGATCAGCTTTCTTTCTTCCTTTTATGATGGACGCAAATGCACGAAAATCTTCAATCCTTCCATTAGTGCAGCTTCCTATAAATACATAATCCACTTTCTTTCCCAGCATGGCATCGTCCTCATGGAAGCCCATATAATTAAGCGATTTTTCGTAACTGGCGTTTCCGCTGGCAGTATCTTTTGAAACAGGAATATGCTTGCTGATACCCATGCCCAT
>JAICTW010000701.1 GCA_025936195.1 Flavisolibacter sp. | reverse complement strand
GCTTCTTGCTGAATGATGACATCAATGCACTTCCATCGGTAATGATCAAATACATCTCTCCGCTCGATCCGCAATTTGATTTCAACGTAAAACTTCAATACAGGGATTTGTTTTGGATAGGAGGCAGCTATCGTCTTGAAGACGGATATGCCGGAATGCTTGGGCTGAATGTAGGCAACACCTTCAACATTGGCTATGCTTATGATTACACTACTTCGCCATTAAAAACTGTAAGCAGAGGTACTCATGAAATAATGATTGGTTTTTTGTTAGGAAACCGGTACAATGATTCTTGCCCGAGGAATATCTGGTAGAAATCTTTTCTTTTTTCTTGATAAAAAAGAAACAAATCCCGATTTCAGATTTCAATCAGCTTGCTCTCGCTGTCCGAACATTCATTACATTACTTAGGCAGTATTCAATCTAAAGGTCATGCACAATTAATTAAGATCAGTGCACGATCCTTCGCTCCGGCGGCATGACGTTGCGAACAAGAAAGTGAATATTCAGCGCTTTCCCCATTGTAACCGTCGTCATAAACTGTGTACAGGACCAAGGCGCTGGTACAAATTATAGGATCTATTGTGACCTAACGCATGCCACAAAGTATCGGAGTGTTTCAGGGCGCTGGCCGGCAAGATTCGCGGAGCGGTTAATGCTTGCCTTGACTTTTTGCTCCACTTTTGTGTCAAGACAAAAGTGGAAGAAGAAGAAGACGAATTACAGACGAACAACTTTCTTATTACTGCGCAGTGCTTTAATTGTATTTACTCTTTCACTTAATTCTTCTTTCGCTTTTTCAATTTGCTCTATGGATTGGTCAGGTAAAGGACAAACATTTACTTCTGCTTTTGCGTCGGCAGTTAATTTGTTCAACTGGTTCAAAACAATGGTGTAGGTTCTTTGCAGACTGTCCAGTTGAATCAAAGCCAAAGCATTGTTCATTTTATTGTCCACTTTATTCCAGTCAATATCCTGGTATTGAGCTTTCATGTTTTGTTCCACTCTTTTCCAGTTCACTGTTTTGTTCAGCTCATCCTGGTATTCTTTTTTGGCAATGAGCTTTTCCTTTTCAGTCAATACATCGGCAATTACATTTTCCACCTGTTGCCATTGCAGATTGGCTAATACTTTTTTGGTGGCAGCAACTGTGGTCTTCACTTTTTCTTTTTGCTCTTTCGTTAAAGAAGCTTCCACATCATCCTGAGCCGCATTAATGATCATGTTGTTCTGGGTTGGCAAAACAGGTTGTTCGGGGATATCAGTTTCCTTTACTTCAGAAACAACCCTTTCTGTTTTCTTTTCTGCAGAAGCTGTCAAAATACGAGTATCAACATTATGATTGACAGGACGAGTAGCCGGAATTTGAGAACCGCCGTTATCGTTCAACAAACTGAAAGGATTGGCAAAATCAACAGACGCATATAAATTGTCCGTTTGCTTTTTGTCCTTAATGATCAAAATAGAATTAAAAGCAAGTATGCAAAGGACGGCAGCGATCAATCCTGCAAACTGGTTTCTTTTCAACCCTCTTTTCTTTTCCAGTCCAACAATTTTTTCGATGCGGTTCAATAAATAATTTTTTCCTGCTGCACCAAGAGCCAACAGAGATCGTGTCCCTGATAATTTTTCCAAAGTAAGAAGGGCAGAAGCATAGCCCAGTTTATCATATCCATATTGCAGCACTAGTTGATCGCAACAATTCTCCCGTTCTTCTTCAATGGTTTTGATGAACAGTTTTACAAATGGATTGAAATATAAAAATGTGCTGATGATGCTGATCAAAAAGTTCACTAAATAATCATATCGCCTGATGTGCGAAAGCTCGTGCAATAAAATAGCTTCCACCTGCTGTGCTGATAAATTGCTTAATGCAGCAACAGGCAATAACACGATCGGTTTCAAATAACCAATGGTAACGGGAGAGGTAACCAGTTCAGAAATGAAAACCAATACTTTTTTGGTAATGCCCAGCTGCGAGGAAATTCTCTGAACAAACAAACGGTAATTCAGATCGGCTTTTTGCAGGCCCTGCTTTTTAATGCGCTGAACAAATTGCCAGTTCCGGAACAAGCGGTAAGACGGAAAAAACAGTAAACTTAAATAGGCAATAGATGCTGATAAAAGAAAACTATTGAGTATGCTGTTTGATTC
>JAICTW010000761.1 GCA_025936195.1 Flavisolibacter sp. | reverse complement strand
TATGTTCTAACAAAAGATTTTAAAACATTCAGCAAAACAAAACTGTTATACGATCCCGGCTTCAGTGTAATTGATGCAACGATCGTTGCAGATAAAAACCGTTGGATCATGTTCCTCAAAAATGAAACCCGTTCTCCGGCTGAAAAAAATATTCGCATAGCTACAGCAAAAAAGCTTGCAGGGCCTTATTCAAAACCGGGTGCGCCAATCACTGGAAATTATTGGGCGGAAGGTCCCACTGCTATTAAGATAAACGGACAATGGATTGTTTATTTTGACAAATACAGGGATCATAAATATGGTGCGGTGTCATCGCCTGATCTTATTCACTGGACAGATATTTCAGACAAAATTTCTTTTCCTTCCGGTGTGCGTCACGGAACGGTTTTTAAAATTTCCGAAAATGAATTCCGGCAAATGACGAAATGATTTAGAAACGGTTGTACTATGTGTTTGTGAAAACAAAATCTTTCATTCTATTTCAGGATGCAACAGGATAGTAAGCGGGAACAGTGGTGCTAAATTCGGTTTCCTTGATTGTTTCTTATGAAGAGAATTTGCAAACTGTTTTTCATCCTTGCTTTTTTCATTCCGGTTTTTGTTCAGGCGCAAATAAAGCTACCCGCCATCATCAGCGATAACATGATCCTTCAGCAAAATTCAAAAGTGGCGCTGTGGGGATGGGCGCAACCGAAAGAAAAAATTACAATCACTAATAACTGGAATAACAAAACAACTTCGGTAACTACCGATGCCACCGGCAAATGGTTGACTTATATCAGTACAACAAAAGCAGGCGGACCTTACCAACTAACATTCAAAGGCTCTAACTCAATTATAGTAAACAATATTTTATTAGGCGAAGTTTGGCTGGCATCAGGACAATCCAATATGGAATTCTTTATTGGTAAAATGCGCAATCCCTCTTACAATGGAGTGATCAATCATGATGAAGTGATGAAGGATGCGGCGCACTCTGATATTCGCACCATTGATGTTGCTAATAAAGTTGCAGATGAACCACAAACAGATTTTAAAGGAGAATGGAAATTGTGTTCGGCAAATACAGTTGATACATTTTCTGCAGTAGCTTATTTTTTTGCTAGAGAAATCAATAAAGCAACCGGTTTTCCGGTTGGCATCATCAATGCCACCTGGGGCGGAACGCCTGCCGAATCCTGGACAAAGAAAGAAGTCTTGCAAAGCGATCCTGATCTCAATCAAATGCTCGTTCGTTATCAAAAGGCACTGGATATTTTTCCGGAAGAGAATGAAAAGTTCAAAGCGGCATTTGCAAAATGGAAAGAAGACACTGCTAAAGCAAAAGGTGCTGCGCCCCGTGCACCGATGGGACCTACGCACAACCAATCGCCGTACAAGTTGTATAATGGAATGATCGTTCCCATTGAACCATACACCATCAAAGGAGTGATTTGGTACCAGGGCGAGAACAATGCCGACAGAGCTTTTCAGTACCGCAAATTATTTGCAGCCATGATCAGCAACTGGCGAAGTGGCTGGAACAATTCAAAATTGCCTTTTTATTTTGTTCAAATATCTCCGCACCGAAGTCAGAATCCTGAAATACGCGATGCACAATTGTATGTCTATCGTCATGTACCGTACACCGGAATGGCGGTTACTACGGACAATGGTGATTCGTTAAATATTCATCCTCGCAACAAAGAACTGGTAGGAAAACGTTTATCGCTCTGGGCATTACGCAACGATTATGGTGAAAAGAACATCATAGTTTCAGGGCCTTTGTATAAATCAATGAAAATTGAAGGCGATAAGATCCGCATCCATTTTGATT
>JAICTW010000785.1 GCA_025936195.1 Flavisolibacter sp. | reverse complement strand
CTTTATAGATATACGGTTTCCAATTAGCCTCGTCGGTAGAATCATTATCCATAGTTCCCTCAAACACTACGTTCAAACGTTCCTTTCCTACTGTTCCAAACGCACCATAAGTATTTACCAGGTCCAACGGATCAAAAGAAGTATTCATAACCTGTCCGGAAGAAACCATATTTCCCACGGGTGGTATGCTCAAAATGAAAATAATTATAGCAACAAATACGATTGTTCTTTGAATGGATTTTGAAGGCACAGCATTGGCTTCAGCTTTTTTTGCTTTTGCTACCAATCGTTGTGGAAGGATTTTAGACCAAAACCCATCATCAAGACAGGCTAATGCCGGAACAATGGTAAGCCAGTTCAGAAAAGAAAGATTGCCACTAAGAATAAGATTGAACTGGAACAGAATGATCATCACTCCCGCAATATGCCGTCCCAGTCTTGGACCGAATACAAACAATGGCGCTGCAATTTCTGCCAGCCAGTTAAACCAAATACCAATTTTTAATACCGAATGAGGTAGAAAATGAAACCACCGGCTCAGCGGTCCGGGTAGGGGCTGCGTTTCGAAATGATAATAAAGCGCCGTGCCATTGCCCCATATTTCATCGCCACGCAGCTTGATCAATCCTGCACCGAACATAATGCGAAAGATAAGCCAGCGAAATAAAATAATGATCAGGAAAGGAGGTGCACGCCTTGGAAAAGGACGCATGTCAAGAGTTGGACAAAGAAAGATGGCAAGGAAACCTGTCTCGGTAAGCATGATCTCCCAACCGTATCCATACCATTCCTGTCCTACATGAACGAAGGACATGTACAGAAACCACAGAAGCGCAAGCATTGGAGCATTGGCAAATCCGATCAGTACAGTCAATGAAAGAGCAAACCCTATCCACGCTACAGTTAAAAGAGCAGCATCCGAATGCCAGAACCAGAACAATGAAGGCAGTTGAATAAATCCTGCTTCATTTCCTCCCAATGCAGTGCTGATACGTTTTATATAAAGACATGCCGGAGTTAATCCGTCAGAGCCGATCAATGGAAGGATTTGGTTGATGACTACTAAAAAAGCAACGGCATAGACAAGTCCCAATAACCGCAAAATTATAAACCGGGTGAGCCAATAGGTTGGAGCAGCGGTTGAGCCAATTGTCAGTTCGTTATCGGTTTCGTTTGAAACTTCCATTTGTTAGTGTGATGCAACTTCTTTGCCCTGGAAGAAGACTATATGAACGCATTAAATTTCACGGAGTTTTTCTTTTGATGGTTACAGGTGGTGGTTTCTATTTTGAGCTTATTAAATTGAACTTTCTTAAAATTGAATCGAAGAAATAAATCCGAATAACTCATTGAAGCTTTCGATTTTGTTGATGGCGTTCCGCATCTCTTATATTCTTCTTCTCAAAATTTTTTTCTAATGCTTCTGTCAAATTCACTCCGGTTTGGTTGGCAATGCAGATCAATACCCAAAGCACATCGGCCAGTTCATCAGAAAGATTTTTTTCTTTATCGCTTTCCTTAAAAGATTGGTCGCCATAAATGCGACTCATCAACCTTGCAACTTCTCCCACTTCTTCTGTAAGTATCGCCATGTTGGTGAGCTCACTGAAATAACGTACACCGGTGGTTTTGATCCATCCATCTATTTTTTGTTGCGCCTCCTGAATCGTCATCAAATGAAGTTTAATAAGCGAATTTACTTTATT
>JAICTW010000534.1 GCA_025936195.1 Flavisolibacter sp. | reverse complement strand
CTCATTATTTAATGGAAAAAGAGTTGTGAGAACGTGAATCGTGAATTGGAGAGTTCTTTAGATTGTTATTTTCCTGCGATAGCCCGATATAAATAAATTTTTTATTGAGGATCTGCCGATGGCAAATTCCTGCACAATTTCCCTCTGACAATTGTTTCTTACGTAATGAATGCCTCAATTTGAACTACCGACTGCCAACTCTCTTAAAATAAGGTTTAGTTCATTTCTCAGTTTACTTACTAGCTTTAACCTTCTCTTTCATCAAATGCCGCAGCTGGTAAATTTCATCATCATTAGCAAATGCATTTTTAGGAACAAGAAAGAAAGAACGACTATCGAAGTACAAATGAAAAAAATGAGGCGTTTCCAGAAAATTGGATAGAGCACTCCAAGGCCAGGAACGGGAGCCTCTTTCATTACCAACGGAAAATGAGTTATCATCAAAATGCATGGTGAAATGATCGCGAAAAGTAGACGCCCTTCTATAAACCATTCCAGGAAGAATAAACCAAAAACTGATCATTAAAACAAACCATAATAAAGAGCCGACAACAAAGGCCAGGGGCAATATTTTTCTGAAATAAAATAAAGCAGCAGAAGCCAGGGCAAACACATTGACCAGAATGATCATAAGACGGATTTCCTTCTTGCTTAAAAAATGATAACGCAGTGCCTGTAATACCTGGTTCTTCTCGTACGTAAATTGAATCGTCATTAAATAAGGCTATTTACTGTAAAGATAGAGAGGACTGCCTCGCCAATAAAACCGAATTGAACAGTATAAAATTGCTGAAGTCCCTCCAATGGCGGGACTTCAGCAATTTTAAAGAGTGAATTATTTATTCATCATCTGTTTGGCTTCAATGCTTAGTGTAGCATGAGGCACAGCACGAAGACGAGCTTTCTCAATTAATTTACCGGTAACACGACAGATACCATAGGTTTTATTTTCAATTCTCATCATTGCCTTTTCCAAATGATCAATAAAAGTGATCTGGCGGCTGGCCATTTGGCTCAACTGTTCTATTTCCATACTCATACTCCCATCTTCCATTGTCATATAGCGGCCGTCTTCCATATCGCCTCCATCTTTGCGGGTGATCAAACCCTGCAAGTACGCCAACTCTTTCTTTGCTGTTTCTAATTTCTTAAGAATTAGATCTTTAAACTCCGCAAGTTCCGCATCTGAATACCTCATAGTAGGGCCGGTTTGTTCTTGTTGTGGTGAATCCAATACTGATTTGGTAAAATCAGGATTATATTTAACTGCTTTTGTTGTTGTTGTTTTCGGAATAACCACCTTTTTGGGCGGTTCTTCCTTAGCAACCGGTTTTGCCAATGGTTTTATTGCCGGTTTTACCTCGTGATGTGTAGGAGCAGCAACTGCCGGTTTTTTTACCGTATGAACTTCTTTAGCCGGCTCTGCTTTTGTTGTTTTCTTTTGGGGTAATGATGGCTTTTTGGCAACAGAGACGGTTTTGCTTACTGGCTTTGCCTGCTTTGCAAGTTTTGCAAGTTTTTTGGGAGGCACTGCCTTTTTTACCGATTTTTTAGCAGATGCTGCTTTTTTCGGAGCTTGTTTTTTCGCTGCGGGCCTGGCAGCTTTCTTCGCGACAGGCTTTTTTGCCACGGCTTTTTTTACAGGTTTAGCTGCCTTTGCAGCTTTTTTAGGTTGTTGCTTTTTTGTAGCCATACATTGATTAACCCTTTTTTAAGACGATGACCTTCAATTGGTTGTCATTCACCTCTATTTGAGTGCCCTCATCCATTTGTGATGTCAGCTCCAGCTTGTCTGCCAGAATTTCGGCGCAAATATAGTCATTATACTTAGCTAATGATTGGCCGATACCATTATTGGCAGCCACTTTTACCTCAATGCGGTCCGTAACATCAAAGCCACTTTCTTTCCTGATCTTTTGAATGCGATTTACAAATTCCCGGGCATCGCCTTCCTGGATCAATTCAGGCGTTACATTAATATCCAATGCAACGGTCAGTGGTCCCTTGCTTGCTACGGTCCAGCCTGGTATATCCTCGCTGCTGATCTCAACATCACTTAAACTCAATTCAACAAGCTCATCGTCAATGGGAATTGAATATCTGCCTTCTTTTTCAAATAAAGAAATTTCATGCTGAGAAAAATTAGAAAGAGCCCGGGAAACTGCTTTCATTTTGGGCCCCAGTTTCTTTCCCAATGCCTGAAAATTCGGCCTGACCTTCTTTTTAATAAAGCCTTCCGTATCGTTTAAATATTCAATTTCTTTGACGTTCACTTCTGCCTTGATAAGATCTTCTACTTTCTGCAATTGTTGTTCCATAGCCGGATTCAGCACAGGGATTAATGCTTTTTGCAGAGGCTGCCGAACTTTAATATTTGCTTTTTTGCGAAGGGAAAGAATCAGTGAAGAAGCATCCTGAGCCAATTGCATTCTTTCTTCGAGATCCGTATCAATTAATTCTTCTTTGGTAACAGGATAAAGAATATGGTGTACAGAAGCTTCCTTGTGAATTCCGGTGACAACATTCAAATCAACAAAAATTTCATCGCTGAAGAAGGGCGAGATCGGTGCCATTAACCTAACAACTGTTTCCAGACATTCGTACAAAGTTTGATAGGCCGCGATCTTATCCTGTTCATATTCTCCTTTCCAAAAACGACGGCGACACAAACGAACATACCAATTGCTTAAATGTTCATCAACAAAATCTTCAATTAACCTGCCTGCTTGTGTTGGCTCATAATCATTAAGTGCAGCCGTGCATTTTTTGATGAGTGTTTGCAAAGAAGAAAGGATCCAGCGGTCTATTTCAGGTCTTTGTTCAACAGGAATGTATTCTTCTTTAAAAGTAAATCTATCCACATTGGCATACAAAGCAAAGAACTGATATGTATTGTAAAGCGTACCAAAGAATTTGCGTTGTACTTCTTTGATGCCATCGATGTCGAATTTCAAATTATCCCAGGGAGAAGCATTGGTGATCATGTACCACCTGGTAGCATCCGCGCCAAATTTTTCAATGGTCTCAAAGGGATCAGCGGCATTACCCAGCCGCTTGCTCATTTTATT
>JAICTW010000420.1 GCA_025936195.1 Flavisolibacter sp. | reverse complement strand
TGCTCTTGGAAAACATGGCGCTAAAAAAGTGCATCATGTGCAAAACGACAACCTGAATAGTTTCGATTCGCAGGTGCAGGCGAAAGTCATTGCACAAGTGGCGGAACAAACCGGTGCTAAAATCATTGTATTCTCCAACAATTCCAGCGGAAAAGCATTGGCGCCAAGAGTGGCGGTTCGTTTGAAAGCAGGATTGGTTGCCGGAGCAACATCCTTACCCGATACAGCAAACGGATTCACCGTTAGAAAAAATGTGTTTTCAGGAAAAGCCTTCGCCAATGTTGCTATCAATACAGATGTGAAACTGATTTCACTAAACGTAAATGCATTTACCATTACTGAAGGAGAAGGTACCGCAGAAGTGGTTCCTTTCAATGCTACAGTGGATGCGGCAAAAACTAAAGTAACAGGCAGCACCAAAACTTCCGGTAAGGTTTCATTGACCGAAGCCGATATTGTAGTCAGTGCAGGACGCGGACTGAAAGGTCCGGAGAACTGGGGCATGGTGGAAGAACTGGCTGATAATTTGGGAGCAGCATTGGCCTGCAGCCGGCCTGTAGCCGATGCGCACTGGCGTCCGCATAGCGAACACGTTGGACAAACCGGTATTGCCATTGCACCCAATCTTTACATAGCCATTGGCATCAGTGGCGCTATTCAACACCTTGCCGGTGTGAACAGAAGTAAAACCATTGTTGTTATCAATAAAGATCCCGAAGCGCCGTTCTTTAAAGCAGCGGATTATGGAATTGTTGGCGACGCATTTGAAGTAGTGCCGAAGATGACCAAAGCTGTGAAGAAGATGAAAGGAACCTGATGGCAAGTGGTGAATCGTGAATTGAAGATGCATTAAATTACGGCAAGCGTTAGAGTGGCAGAGAGAAAAAATAAAGGGTGAAAGTCAATAGTCTGTGAAGTTTTATTTGATACAAACTACGTTAGAGTGCCGGAGATCAAAAGACCCTTGAATTCACGATTGGCGATTCACGATTCACGTTAATATCGTAGGTTTGCAAATCTTTTGATAAAGGCTTGTTTATTTACAGGTTATGAAAAAAATAGAACTGGAAATAGTGGCTCTTTCCCATAGCATTACGCAAACGCATTCGTATGCTGTGGTGCTGGGAGAAGTGAATGGATTACGCAGGTTGCCTATTGTGATTGGTGGATTTGAAGCGCAGGCAATTGCTGTGGCTTTGGAAAAAATGCAACCCAGTCGTCCTCTTACCCACGACCTGATGAAAAATTTCATGACCGCTTTCAACATCGAACTTCATGAGATCATCATCTCCGACTTACAGGAAGGTATTTTTTACTCAAAGCTGGTTTGTTCATCCGATAACGATACCATTGAAATTGATTCCAGAACTTCAGATGCACTGGCCCTGGCAGTACGGTTTGGCTGTCCGGTTTATACCTACGAACATATTTTGGAAAGTGCCGGTATTTTAATGGAAGATCCCGGAACGGCCAAGAAAAAGAAAGCCGTGGTAAGTTCTTCGCACGAGGAAGAAGGTGAAAGCAATGATCTCAAAAAAATGACGGTGGAAGAATTGAACACACTCCTCAATGAAGTGCTGGAACAGGAGGATTACATCCGCGCCATTGCGATAAGAGATGAACTCAATGCCCGCAAGAAAAACCGCTGATTTCGCTGATTAACTTGAAAGTTTCCAGAATTTTTTAATGATCGAAACCTGATGCGGTTATTATCATCTCAAAATTAGAATCGCAATAGACATCGTATTTTTTGAAAAATATTTCTGAACGAAATTTGATCGTAGAACCGTAAAATAAACAGTGAAATCATAATCAAATCTGCGAAGTCTGTGATCGTTTTCCCCAACTGCAAAATCAATCTCGGTTTACATATTCTCCAAAAAAGAACAGATGGTTTTCATGACATCGAAACTGTTTTTTATCCCGTTGCCTTGAAGGATGCATTGGAAGTAGTGCAGAATCCCTCTCCCATTTCAAAAATGCAATTCACTACTTCAGGGCTTATTATTGATTCCACTCCAGAACAGAATATTTGCTTCAAAGCTTATCAATTATTAAAGAAAGATTTTCCACAATTGCCTTCTATTAAAATGCATTTGCATAAAGTTATTCCGTCAGGCGCAGGGCTCGGCGGCGGAAGCAGCGATGGCGCATTTACACTTTCCTTATTGAATAAAAAATTTAATCTTGAATTGAATGAAGATCAACTGATCCATTATGCATTACAATTGGGCAGTGATTGTCCCTACTTTATTAAGAACAAACCTTGTCACGCAACGGGAAGAGGCGAAAAATTAGAAGAGATTGAAGTGAATCTTTCTACTTATAAAATTGTTTTGGTCAATCCGCAAATTCATATCAACACGGGCAGGGCTTTTTCTAAGATCATTCCTTCAAATCAAAGAACAAGCGTTAAAGAGATTATTCAAAAACCCATTGAACAATGGAAAGACTGGCTGAAAAATGATTTCGAAGAAATTGTTTTTGCAGAACATCCGGAGATAAAAACCATTAAGGAAAAATTGTATCAGCAAGGGGCAGTTTATGCTTCCATGAGCGGGAGCGGTTCTACAGTGTATGGATTGTTTGAAAAGAATGCTCCGATAAAATCTAATTTCCCTCAATACTATTTTATAAAAGAAGTTTAAACCGGAAAGGCGGCAATACGTAAGAAAGCTTTCAAGCTTATCATCTTCCGTTTGCGTAACATCGCAATTTAACGGGCTGTTTTCCTGTCTTGTTTTAAATTTGCGGCGAAATGCAGATCTATAAAGAATTTTCATTTGACTCCGCTCATTTTTTGCCCAATGTTCCCGAAGGACATAAGTGTAAGAACATGCACGGACATACGTATCGCTTGAAAGTAGTCGTTGAAGGCGAACCCGATCCTCACTATGGATGGATCATGGATTTTAAAGAATTGAAAGATGCAGTTGGTCCTGTTATTGATCAATTAGATCATAAACTAATCAACGATATTAAAGGGCTGGAAAATGCTACTGCGGAAAACATTACCATCTGGATATGGAAACAAATAAAGCCCCTACTTCCTCTGTTAAGCCGCATTGAATTGTTTGAAACGCCAACTACGGGTGTGGTGTTTAATGGATCGTGAATCGTCAATCGTGAATTGAAGAAACTTCACATCAGGGCTATGGGGACTATGTGTCTCTTCTATGTTTCCTATTGTGCCTATTGTGGTTCAGAAAACCTTTCGAATAAAAGACTTTCAATTCTTATGATGACACTTGCATAATGCACAATAAAGTTCTGAACGATGCAGTGAGTGACACAAGCGAAGATGAAGGTAGCAACATAGCTAAGTACATAATCATTTAACTAAGTTTTGAGAGTTGCCCGATAACAATTGGCTATCACTATTTTAATTCCAAAAGCAAATCTTCCAAATCTAAAGCTTCCGTGACCATGTTCACATTTCCTTCTGCATCAAAAGGCCATTCTTCTTTGGGACGGTCCCAATATAACTCCACTCCGTTCCTGTCCGGATCATTCAAATAAAGAGCCTGCGATACACCATGATCGGATGCTCCTGTCAATGGATACTTTGCTTCTATCAACCGCATTAAAACTTCTGCCAGATCTTTTCTTGTGGGATACAGAATGGCAAAATGATAAAGTCCTGCAG
>JAICTW010000010.1 GCA_025936195.1 Flavisolibacter sp. | reverse complement strand
GAAAAAGTTTATACCTTTAAACCAGTTTTCATAGGGTACGGATTAAAAACGGGCCAGGGTGTCTACCCAGGCCCTAATTTTTTATAGAAGCTATAGTTCTATTTTTTTAAAGCGAAATCCTTCTTTGTTTAAAGACATCAACGTTGCGGGTAAAGCGTACTTCAAATTCGTAAAGGCTTTTTCACTGTCGTGAAAAACAATGATAGATCCGGCAGAAACATTTTCAAGAACATTGTTCAAGCATTGCTGAGGAGAAAAAGTAGAATCAAAGTCTGCACTCAACACATCCCACATAATAATCTTTGCAGCATTTGTTTGTAAAGCCTCACTGATTTTTTTTGCCTGCGTATTTTTTATTCTTCCATAAGGAGGACGGAATAAATTGCTTTTGATGAGCTGCGCCGCGTTTGAAACATCATTCAAATAAACTTCGTCTTTGGTTTTCCATCCGTTCAAATGATGATGTGTATGATTACCTGTAGCATGACCTTCCTTCAAAATCCGCTGATAAATTTCCGGATACTTTTCAATATTATTCCCAATGCAAAAAAAAGTTGCCTTTGCTTCGTACTTTTTTAATTCATTCAACACCCATGGAGTAATTACAGGATGCGGGCCATCATCAAAACTCAGGTACACTGCTTTTTCGTTTGCAGGTAAACTCCAAATATAATTGGGAAAGAAAATTTTTTTTACAATCCATGGAGTTTTGATAAAGTATTTATGCATTCGCAAGCACAAGTTATTATTACGAAGTTAGAAGTACAAACGAATACATCCGTTAGCTCAACAGATATATTCTTGCATTTACATTTTGCTTTCCCATTCTCTTACTATCGCTTCATACTTTTACTTCTTTTCTGCTTCGTACTTTTGCCGCACTATGTCAAACAAAGTTCGTGTACGTTTTGCTCCAAGTCCAACAGGTGGATTGCACCTTGGTGGTGTTCGCACCGTATTGTATAATTATCTTTTTGCAAAGCAGCATAATGGCGATTTTATTTTACGGATCGAGGACACCGATCAAAGCCGTTACGTTCCCGGTGCGGAAGAATACATTCTTGAAACACTGAAGTGGTGCGGACTGAAACCTGATGAAAGTACTGAAAGCGGTGGCGCTTACGGGCCTTACCGCCAAAGCGAAAGAAAAAACCTGTACAAAAAATATGCAGATGAACTGATACAAAAAGGTCTTGCCTATTATGCGTTTGATACACCTGAAGAACTGGATCAAATGCGTATGCGCCTGCGAACAGAATCCAACCCAACTCCTCAATACGATCATTCGGTGCGCCGGCAAATGCGCAACTCTTTGATCTTATCAAAAGAAGAAGTTGAACAGTTACTAAATAACAATACACCTTATGTTATTCGTATCAAAATGCCACAGAACGAAACCGTTTCTTTTAATGACATGATCCGTGGCGAAGTAAGTTTTGATACATCTGTTGTGGATGATAAAGTTTTACTGAAAGCAGATGGAATGCCCACGTATCATTTAGCAGTTGTTGTGGATGATTATTTGATGAAGATCACCCATGCTTTTCGCGGAGAAGAATGGTTGCCGAGTGCACCCGTTCATATTTTGCTGTGGAGGTACTTGTTTGGTGAAGAGAACATGCCGCAATGGGCACATCTTCCATTGATACTTGGTCCCAACGGAAAACTAAGCAAACGTGATGGCGCAAAATACGGTTTCCCAGTTTTTGCCATGACCTGGACCGATCCGAAAACAGGTGAAGTAACTGAAGGCTTTCGCGAAAGAGGTTTTTTACCAGAGGCATTTGTGAATATGTTGGCGATGCTTGGCTGGAATGACGGCACTGATCAGGAAATTTTTTCTTTGAATGAATTGATCAAAAGATTTTCAATAGAAAAAGTACATAAAGGCGGAGCCAAATTTGATTTTGAAAAAGCAAAATGGTTCAATCATGAATGGATAAAAAAATTACCGGTTTCCAACTATAAAGATCAGGTGAAGAAGAGTTTTGAGAAGCGAGGTTTGAACATAAGCGATGACACGTATTTAGAAAAAGTTCTGGAACTGGTAAAAGACCGTTGCACAATGCTCACTGATTTTTGGGAGCACAGCCATTTCTTTTTCAAAGCTCCAAAGGAATACAATACCATACCGATTCAGGTGAAGTGGACTATTGATAAAAGAAATTTCTTTAAAACTTTTGCCAACGCACTGGCAAGCATTGACAGCTGGAATGCAAGCACTCTCGAAGCATCGTTTAAACAATTAGCGGAGCAAGCATCTATTAAACCCGGCGAGTTGCAGTTACCATTGCGCATCATGCTGGTTGGTGATAAATTCGGACCAGGTGTTTTTCACATTGCAGAAGTATTGGGAAAAGAAGAAACGATTGACCGCATCAACAATGCGCTGACTTCATTCAATTTCTGAAATACATTCCTTTATTTTGAGGATCATGAATAGAGAATTAAAAAGACCCATTCGTGTTTTAGTGGCAAAGGTTGGACTGGATGGACATGATCGCGGAGCCAAAGTCATTGCTACTGCCTTACGTGATGCAGGTATGGAAGTAATCTATACCGGCCTTCGTCAAACACCTGAAATGGTTGTCAGCGCTGCCTTGCAGGAAGATGTGGATGCTATCGGCATCAGCATTCTTTCCGGTGCACACATGACCATTTTCCCAAAACTCATTTCCTTGATGAAAGAAAAAGGAATGGATGATGTTTTACTTACCGGCGGCGGCATCATACCCGAACAAGACATGAAAGCATTGCAGCAACAAGGTGTAGGAAAATTGTTTCCACCGGCTACTACCACAAGCGAAATTTCGAACTATATCAGCGATTGGGTAAAAGAGCATCGTTCATTTTAATCTTTGCTATATGTACAGAACATTACTTACTTCTTTAGAGAACAAAATTCTCATCACTACTGTTAACCGGCCTGACAAAATGAACGCACTGAACAAAGACGTAATGGCCGATTTGAATGCATTGATTGATGAAGTGGAAAGCAATACCGGAATCAAAGCCGTAATTATTACCGGTGCAGGACAAAAAGCATTCGTTGCCGGCGCGGACATCAGTGAGTTTGTTGGCTTAACGAAAGAAGAAGGAAAAGCATTAGCAAAAAAAGGACAGGATATTTTTTTCAGAATTGAAAATTGCAGCAAACCAATTGTTGCAGCCGTAAACGGTTTTGCCTTAGGTGGTGGATGCGAGTTGTCCATGGCCTGTCATTTTAGAGTAGCGAGTGATAATGCAAAATTCGGTCAGCCCGAAGTGAACCTTGGATTAATTCCCGGTTATGGAGGCACGCAACGTTTGGTTCAATTGATTGGTAAAGGAAGAGCACTGGAATTGTTGATGACCGGCAACATGATTGATGCCAGTGTTGCGCTGGAATACGGATTAGTAAATCATGTGGTGCCGCAGGATGATTTGCTGCCAAAAGCAAAGATGATCCTGGAACAGATTATTGCAAAAGCTCCATTCGCTATCAGTAAATGTATTGCAGCAGCGAATGCTGTTCACTCTAATCAGAATGGCTACGAAACAGAACTGAATGCTTTTAGCGAATGTTTCAACACAAATGATATGAAGGAAGGCACAACTGCTTTCCTTGAAAAAAGAAAACCGCAGTTTAAGGGTGAGTAAGAGTTTGGTATAACCGGTAAATTTCTCTTTTTGTTTTTGAAAGAGTTTTGACAGCTAGTATAGAGAAGAGTTGTGTTTTTTGGAGCAGTTCTTTAAAATGAGGTTTAATGATTTTGTACTTAGCTGCATTGCTACTCTCAGTTTCTGTTGTGTCACTCACTTGTACTGCAACAATTCTATTGAACATTGTGCAGGTGTTTTCACTTAAATTGAAAATCTTTTATTCGAAGAGTTTGGCACCACAATAGAAACATAGAAGAGAACATAGACGTACTTCTATGTGTTTTCTTGTATGCACTATGTCCTTAGGTGGTTCAGAAAAGAACTGTGCTTTTAAGAATAGCTGAAAACAGCAGTGAACGTCGAATATGCCGAATAGAATTAAAAAGCGCTGAAGAGTGCGACGCAAGTAAAGCAAAATAGCAGCAATGCAGATGGGATCATAAAAATTCCTCTCTTCCATCAATCACTTTCGAAAACATCGCTGCTACTTACTATCATTTCCGCGCCATTGCAATCGAAACTCATTTTCAGCAAAAACCTTTGCCATCAAAAAATCATCACAATTAAGAAAGCTTTCCAACCATCTTCGATGGCACTACCCACTCATCAAATTGTTCAGGCGTAACATAACCTAACTTCACCGCCATTTCTTTTAATGTTGTTCCTTCCTTGTGTGCTTTTTGTGCAATTTCTGCAGCCTTATAATAACCAATCCTTGTATTCAAAGCAGTGACCAGCATCAACGAATTATCAACATGTTTTTTGATGTTGGCTTCTATCGGTTCAATGCCTGCAGCACATTTATCATTAAAGCTTACGCAGCCATCGCCGATCAATCGTGCACTGTGTAAAAAATTATAGATCATCACGGGTTTGAACACATTCAATTCAAAATGTCCCATAGAGCCTCCAACATTAATGGCAACATCATTACCCAATACCTGCGCAGCGATCATGGTCAGCGCTTCGCACTGGGTTGGATTTACTTTGCCGGGCATGATAGAAGAACCAGGTTCATTATCCGGAATAAAAATTTCACCAATTCCGGAACGTGGTCCTGATGACAACATGCGAATATCATTGGCGATCTTCATCAAACTAACCGCTACTGTTTTTAATGCGCCGTGGGATTCAACAATGGCATCATGCGCTGCCAGAGATTCAAATTTATTTTCAGCAGTTATAAAAGGCAGTCCTGTTAATTGTGCAATGTGTTTGGCCACATTCTCTGCATAGTTGGGAGGTGTATTGATTCCCGTGCCAACAGCAGTTCCACCTAATGCCAACTCCGACAAATGCGCCAGTGTGTTTTTGATGGCTTTAATTCCATGATCCAACTGAGAAGCATAGCCGCTGAATTCCTGTCCCAGAGTAAGTGGCGTTGCATCCATAAAATGGGTGCGGCCAATTTTTACCACATGCATGAATTCCTTACTTTTTTGAGCAAGCGTATTTCTTAATTTCTCAATTCCGGGGATGGTTGTTTCCACCAGCATTTTGTATGCAGCAATGTGCATGGCTGTTGGAAAGGTGTCGTTTGATGATTGTGATTTATTGACATCATCATTGGGATGCAAAAATTTTTCTTTGTCGGTAAGCTGGCCTCCGTTCAATACATGTCCACGATAAGCGACCACTTCATTCACGTTCATATTGCTTTGTGTACCGCTGCCGGTTTGCCAAACTACCAAAGGAAAATATTGATCGAGCCTGCCTTCCAGAATTTCATCACAGACTTTTGAGATCAGGTCTAGTTTCTCTTTGGGTAAAACACCGGCTTCGTAATTGGTGATGGCTGCTGCTTTTTTTAAATAAGCAAAGGCACGGATAATTTCTTTCGGCATTTTATTGATGTCCTGTGCTATTTTAAAATTATCAATGCTGCGCTGGGTTTGTGCTCCATAGAAGGCATCTGCAGGAACTTTCACCTCGCCCATGGTATCTTTTTCAATTCTATAATCCATAGTTCAAAAATTGTGACGCAAAATTAGGTCATCTGTTCAAAGGAATTTATTTGAAATAATAAGAGTACTGAAATTACTTTCGCAAATGCCGGATCGTTAAAAATTAGCCCGAAACTTGTATGGATGAGAATATGAAATTTGTCGTTCTGCTCATAGCTCTCGTTTTTTCTTCCTGCATTTTTTCAGGCAATGACCAGGAGAAGCATAAAGATTCAACGCAATTGACTTCTACAGATACGTTGCATGCAAAAGCTGATTCGATCCAAAAAGATTCTGCTGTTTTAATTATTGATACATTGAAAACAGATTCTGTTTTAGTACCCGCTTCGCAAATACACACTAAGAATATTCATCCGCAGCAGGTGGTTGCTTTTGCCAAAACACTGATCGGTACTCCTTACCGTTACGCTTCAACTGATCCCAAGGTTGGTTTTGATTGTTCGGGATTCATTACGTATGTTTTTACGCATTTCAACATTATTGTTCCAAGATCTTCAATTGATTTTACTAACGTAGGCAGGACCATTCCTGCAGACAGCGCAAAGGCAGGTGATTTGATTCTATTTACAGGAACTGACAGCACTGAAAAATTTGTAGGTCACATGGGTTTGGTGGTATCTAATGAAAACAAGTTGTTGCAATTTATTCATTCCACTTCCGGTAAAAAGTATGGAGTAACCATTACACCACTAAATAATTATTATCAAAGCCGGTACCTGAAAACTATACGGATATTTGAAGAGAATGAGGAATAGAATTTAAAAGAAAAACCCTCCAACGGAGGGCTTAGTTATTTTCTGTTTATTGCTATTTTAATTTTTCAGAAGCTTTTGTTTCCATCGCTGATCGTTAATGATGGCCTCCATGAAATAGGTTCCGGAAGGCAAGGTGCTCAGGTCATTTAAAGTATATACTGATTGTCCGGGAACAAGCGTTAAACGTTCGCTTCTTAAAAGTTTTCCCGATGCATCATATAAATTGATCTGTCCCTTGCTGTTTTGCATAATGGAAAGCTGAATTTTAATGGCATCTGCAAAAGGATTGCTCAATACCTGCACCACAGTTTTGGAAATTCGTTTCAAATAAATAACCCCGGAATATTTATAAGAAGCATCATTATCTACTATTTTTAAACGGTAGTAATAAGAACCATTACCAGATAAAACATCTTCATACTTATAAGTGCTTCTGTTGGTTGCTTTGATAGTTGCGATCTTTTGAAAATTAGTTCCATCAGTGCTTCTTTCCACCTCGTAATGCGATACGTTCAACTCCTGCGCAATATTCCAGGTGAGCTTATTGGAATTGGTTGCTGCTTCTCCGGTAAAAGATGTAAGGGTAACAGGTAGCGGATTGGAAAATCTTGGGCCTTTAAAAACTCCCTCGCCATGCGAGGCAACGATTAATTGTCCGTCAGCGGATGGCTGGATGTCCATCACCATAGCAATATCGTCGCTAAAACCATTATTAAAGTCATACCACGTAGCTCCTCTATCAGGACTTGCATACATACCCATGTCGCCTCCGGCATAAATTATCCTGGGATCGACAGGATCAATCAAGATAGCATTGAAAGGTGCATCGGGAAGTCCGACACCTACACTAGTCCATGTAACATTTGTAGCTGGAGAGGCTCCGGCATTGCCGGTAACATATACATGTGCGGTACCAAAGCCGCCTAATACTACAAACACACTATCATCATTAGTGGGACTAACTGCAAAGTCCATAACAAAACGATCTGGTAATGAATTTTTGATACTTGTAAATGGAGTGCTACCGTTTGTAGTTCTTAAAACATTAGGCGTACCGTTAACATGCAGGTTATCTACGTCATTGTCGTATTGGGCAAAATTGGAAGTAGAAGCAAATACTTTATTAGAATTTGTGGGAGAAACGGCTAATGCAATTGCGGGTTTATGAACGGCTTCGATCCAGCTGCTGGGAGAAGTATTACCTGAATACGAAACATTATTGGACCAAGAAGATCCGCCATCTGTACTTTTATGGAGATTATCTGTTCCCACATAAACAACCAAGGGATTGCTTTGGCAGAAAGCAATTGGAGCCACAAACGCCGTTCTTGAATCATGAGTTGTAGTGGGTGCCCCAGAAGCAAGATAGCCTAATGTGTTAGTGACGGTGTTGCCACCATCATCTGAAAACCAAAAATTCCTAGCATCGCCAGACGTGTTAATGTAACTTCCATTCATAATGCAAGAGGCCCCATCACCATAGTTGCCGGTGTATTTCGACCATGAAGAACCTCCATTGGTTGTAATATAAACTCCGTTGTCCTGCAAACCGCCTACAACTACATTTGCGTTGGTGGGAGAAACTCCAATAGTGGCATAAAACTGCGTAGCACCTAAACCGGTATTGATTGCAGAAAAGCTGGTGCCACCATTAGTACTTTTATAAATACCACCGTCACCACAAACATAAAGAGTACCTCTTTTTAAAGGATCGAATTCTATGTTGTGAATATCGTCATGAACTGAAAAGGCGGAAGATTTTGTGGCGGTTGAAATTCTGTATTTATAAGCATTCACACCTCCAAAAGCTAAACTATCCGTAGCAAAAGGATTGATAGCAACATCATGTGCACACCAGTATTGCCACTTAGTATGATTAGAACTACTCAATACAGTCCAACTTGTTCCAAAATTTGTTGATTTGTATAATTCATTTGTACCTGATGGAGTTTCACAAATGCCAATACTGGCAATTATAGTACTGGCGTCTGATGGAAGATAACCAAATCTTATAAAGCCCTGAAAGCTTGAAGGAAGACCGGAAGTTATTTGTGTCCAAGATGTACCCCCATTAGTACTCTTGTAAATTCCTTTTATAGTATTTCCAAAATTGCCAACAGCTGCTACTATATTTGTCCCGCTGATAACAACATCAGATATGTAAGTAAGATTTAAAATCTTCGTCCAGTTCACACCAGCATCGGTTGACCGGTACAACCCATCTGTTGCACAAGCATATACCGTATTAGGATCAGACGGATCGAATCGCAAACTTTGAATGCCGAATAACTGGGAAGTACTATGATTTAATACCTGCGCCCAAGTTGTCCCTCCATCAGTACTTTTTAAAATACCAATTCCATAAGTGCCTCTGGCTTTCCAAACAGCAAATCCTGCATTTCCTGGATTAGGTGTTCCTGAAGTCGAATCAATCCTGTACACTTCTCCTGTTCCAGCATAAATAACATTACTATTTGTCGGATTGATGATAATTGAGGTAACTCCTAGAACAGGAAGGCCGGTAGGAACTTGGGACCATGAACTTCCTCCATTAGTAGATTTCCAAATACCGCCACTGGCACTGCCAGCAAAAAGCTTATTACTGTTTGTGGGATCAATTGCAATTGACAAAATTCTGCCACCAATTCCGCTGTTAGGCCCTATTGAATTCCACATACCACTCTCCACCCGGGTCTTCCGATAAGCGTATTTATTGCGAATAGCTTCTGCCTGTTGCCAGGCTCTCATATACTTATCATTCAAATAATATGGATCGGGATAAGCACGTGCAGTAAACCATGAAAACATTTGCTTATCTACACCAGCTTCCTTTTCTTCTTCGTTCTCATATTCTTCCTGTTCGTTTTCATTTTCAAAAGAATGCAAAGTTTTTTTTAACGGGAGCCAAACAATTAGAAATACACAAATCAAAGCTCCGAGCAGCAAAATTGGTTTTTTCATCGCGAAATGAGGGTTGATATTGGTTATTGAAATCTGTCTTTTGTTTTTCTATATCATTTATTTACGATCAATGATTGACGTAAGGATTTTGAACTGGTTGTTATATTTACAATATACCGTCCATTAGCAAAGCCGGCTACTGGCAATTCTATAGAATTGGTACCCGCATTCAAATGAATTTTATTGCTGTACATAACTATGCCCCCGTCGTTCACCACTTGTATTACTGCGTCTTCTGAAGAGGCAGAACTAATGGTGGCAAAAGCTTTTGATATAACCGGGTTAGGCGAAATGAGTAAAGAGAAGTTTCCTGTTTTATTTTCAATTTGTTTGATCGTGCTTAAACTAGACTTGCCGGCTTTTTGAATGGTCTTTAAGCGGTAATAGGTAATTCCTTCGGCCACATTCATGTCGGTTGTCTCGTGCTTAACAAGGCCCGCCTGCATTTTTGAATTAGCAAAATCAAGCGTAGTCCAGTTGGTATTATCTGTGCTTTTTTCAATAATGTAATAAGCAATTTCTGATTCTTCCTGTGAGCTCCAGGTTAGTTTTGCCGTTTTGGTTTTAGTTAGTTGAACGTTGAAATCAGAATGCTTAACCTCCAAAGGAGTGGTATTTACATAAACCCTGTAATCTTCTACTTCGCCTCCGTTAAAATAACCTGTGGGATTTGCCGTGGTCATGCCATTGCTTCCATAGGTTATCCGTATGCGCAGATAGGTATTACTTCCTATGGGAAGGCTTGAAGAAAGAGTTGGCCAGAAGAGGTTCACATTTTGTGCAGATGAACTCTTTGGAACGGATACTGAAATGCCTTCAGATGGATCAAACACACCATTGCCATTATAATCTAACCAGGCACACACAGTGGCATTAGCTACCGTATCGTTATAAACGGAAACCGTGGTAAGATAGCTTCCTGAACTCGGAACAAGATTGGTCACATAAGCCAGGCCATCATCATAACTATCCGAGTTGGCTAATGCAGTTTGTCCTTTGGTAACCCATTCTTTATCCTGATTGGCACCCAATCTTAATTTGACATCCTCAGAATGAACAGCAGGATCGCCAGAGGCAGGATCATAAGAGGCAGGAGCATCACCAAAATCAAGCTTTGGACGGAATGGCTCTGATGCATCACCAGCACCTCCAGGCCAGGTGCCCCCACTTATTAGCGTTATTGGTACTTTAGTACCGTTGGTTCCATTCAGATTATATTTGGAAACACCATCAGAAAAAAAGGTGTATAAATTACCCTGCCAGTCCATTCCTACCTGACCTGAATAAGGATTAGCCGGGTCCGGATTCATATAGGTATTAATTACCTGCCCCGTCATCATGTTATAATGAACATAAGAACTGTTCGGGTATGTGGGAGTATTGGTCCTTGCTGTGTTAAAATCATAAATCACTCCATCTTTAACTATAAAATCGCCCCAGTCGTGAAGTGATGTACCACTACTATTATAAGCGTCAGTAGCATACACCTGATAAGCGTTTATTGGATTAAGAGACGCATCAAATTCTATACGATAGATAATTGACCTTCGGGTAGTAGAACCACTACGACCTCCCTCAATGCCTAAATACAAAGCCCCATCATAAAAAGCAGCGCCAGCCGATTCCACTCCTGCATCGAAAGTTGGTATGTTTAGACCTGTCGTAATATCCGACATAACAACAGCAATTGTTTCCGTATTAAAATCATATTTTTTTAACTGCTTGTTATTTTTGGCTGTGCTGGTTGAGCTCCCGTCGGTAACGTAATACAGAATATGGTTCACTTGATCGTAACCAAACGAGTTTACAAACTTGGACGTTTCGGTAAATAAAAGCGACGCATTGCCTGTTAGTGGATCCACCATATAAACCGATTGATCATCGGGAGTAACTATAAAATAATCAGGCTGTCCCGTAAATGGCTTGACAGAAGCCATTTTGTGGTAGTTAGTCGGAAAAGTTCCGGTTACACAGGCTGTAATGTCTGAAAGCCATAGTACAGGATCTGTCCCTATAGCATTAAAAGAAATTGTAAACGTTTTTACCGGTCCGGTTACGCTAATGGTTGCCGTCCCTGAATTAACGTTATTTGCCAAATTAGAACCACCACCTGTAATACGAGGGTTTGTAGCAATACCTGTAATGGGAGAAAGGCTTAATGCTGTACCAAGATAAGTAGTTACAGTAATGATTTGCGAAGTATTTCCTGCATCCTTTGCACCCAGATCAACTTTTTGAGTGGCATCAATGTCATATAAGGTGAATGACAGATTCTTGACTTCTGTATTAAAGGTTAATGTTATTGTCTGCCCACTTGAAGAGGGTGTGAACTGAGCATCATCTCCCGTAAATCCAGACACATTCCCGCTATGCGTTCCATTCACTCCGTCAGCCATGCCATTTGCAGACGTTACAATTGTAACATAATTGGTTCCAATTGCAAATTTTTGAGTTCTTTCCATTGTGCTGGTCACATAATTGACATAAGGAGCAACACCTCCACTGTTGTAATAATAATCCAGATTATCCCAGTTTAACTGGGCCTGTGTATATCCAGCACCACATTGTGCCTCGCTATATAATGAAGTAATGACCAGGCAACTGATAGCAAGTAGGCGTAAAAGTTTTTTCATAGTCGGACGAATTAGTTTTACAAAAGGTATCGGATGGTCAAAGGTACTTCTAAGAAATCCTGACTACTTAGTGGGAGATGTTCTGAGAGAAAGATGGGTTGCAAATTCTGCAGGCATCTTCAACAGGTAACGGATTTCAGCGCTAAAGTCAGAGTTTTTACTTAAAAATCCAAGTAGAACTCCTAATTTTTTTAAAGGTTTATTCTTAACCGCTTAGGTGGCCCCTTCTAAGCTCAATTTCTTATCTGCTATTAAGCCTTATTCAAAAGTAGGAGCGCATCTTGAATAAAACAATCGTATTATGCGTGGGCAACTCTACTACCAAAATTGCGCAAAACCCTTTATCTGTTTCCTTGTATTTTTACTGATAAATTTCCATCATGCAAAAACCCATCATAGGAATTACCTGCGGCGATATCAACGGCGTTGGCACGGAACTGATCATCAAAACCTTTGCCGACCACCGGATACTGGAGCAATGCACCCCGGTGATCTTTGCTTCCGGCAAGTTGATTAATTTCTATAAAAAGTCTGTACCCGAAGCTCATTTCAACTATCAGAACATTAAAGATTTCAGCAAGGTCAATCATAAGCAAATCAATATTTACAATTGTTGGGAGGAGGATGTGGTCATCAGTCCGGGACAATTGAACGATACCGGCGGAAAATATGCAGTGAAATCGCTGATGGCCGCGGCCGACGCCTTAAGAGAAGGGCATATACAGGGAATTGTTACCGCACCTATTCATAAAAAAAATGTACAGTCTGCCGAATTTAATTTCACCGGCCACACTCCTTTTCTGAAAAACCTGGCCAATGCCAGTGATGTGTTAATGCTTTTGTATGCCGATAATTTAAGAGTAGCGCTGGTTACAGAACACATCCCCGTTAAACAGGTGGCGCAAAGCATTACAAAAGATGCCATTCTTTCCAAACTCCATCTTTTACATCATAGCTTAAGAAGGGACTTTGGAATTGACAAACCGAAGATTGCAGTGTTAGGACTCAACCCTCACGCAGGCGATGAAGGCCTGATTGGAAATGAAGAAGAGCAGATCATCAGGCCGGCTATAAAGGAAGCTAAACAAAATATGTTGGTGTTTGGTCCTTACAGCTCCGATGCTTTTTTTGCACGAAGAAGCTATTTGCAATTTGATGCCGTTCTGGCCATGTATCATGACCAGGGATTGATCCCTTTTAAAACCATTGCTGTGGGTGAAGGCGTTAACTTCACAGCGGGACTTCCTTTTGTCCGCACATCGCCGGACCACGGAACTGCTTTTGATATTGCCGGAAAAAATAAGGCCGATATTACTTCCTTTGTTACCGCCGTTTTTGAATGTGTTGACATTATCACCAGGAGAAATGAATACGATGAGCGGAACAAAAATCCTTTGCGAAAAATTACAGCAGAAGTGCTGAAGAATGTAGAGGATGAAAGGATTGACGATTCGATAGACAG
>JAICTW010000085.1 GCA_025936195.1 Flavisolibacter sp. | reverse complement strand
TTCCCAAACTAAATGCAGGAATGATCAATTTCCCTTTTTTCTGCAAACAGGTGCGTTCAATCCACGACAGCAGATTATCAACAGAAGTGGTTACATCTTCATGCAAGCTATTTCCATAGGTTGATTCCATTATAATGAAATCTGCCTGCGGAAAAGTTTGCGGCGCCTTTAAAATAACATCATTATAACGGCCAACATCACCGCTAAATGTAAGATGTTGCACCGTTCCGTTTTCCGTAACACGAACATGAACGCAGGCACTTCCTAAAATATGTCCGGCATCAGTGAACAAAGCCTGTACGCCTTCAATCACATCAAACCATTGCCCATAAGATTGTGTAAAAAAATTTCCAAAACAGTTTTTGGCATCTTCCATTGTATATAATGGTTGTATTAATGGAGCGCCTTGTGCCTTGCTTCCTTTGTTGTGATACTTAGCATCGCTTTCCTGGATCTCGGCGGAATCCTCCAGCAACAATCCGCTTAATTCTTTCGTGGCATCGGTACAAAAAATTTTTCCTTTAAATCCCTGCTTGACCAATCTTGGAATTAAGCCAGTGTGATCTATGTGTGCATGTGAAAGAAGCATGACATCTACTTCAGAAGGTTCAAAACCAAAATCACGATTGAGCACATCGGTGTCTTTTCCCATGCCCTGGAACATGCCGCAATCAAATAAAACTTTCTTTCCGTTTTTTAGTGTGAGCAAATGTTTAGAGCCTGTTACCGTGCGGGCAGCGCCGTGAAATGCAATCTTCATAGCCAATCTTTTTTGTTCAAGAAATTTCGATGAAGAAAGTTAGCTATAATTATTGGGCCAGAGGATATGCACTTCTGATTTTTATTGATGAAGATTTAACGCTGTTGTAAGAGGTGGGAAATTGTGCGAATAAAGAAAGCTCTTTTTGATCATCCGTTTGGTAGTTGGTTTACTGTTACCATCGTTCACTGCTACTATTTGGCTGAAGTTGCGACGCTCCGTTCGAGGTTCAGTAATTCTTATCATCACATTCGACGTTCACTACTGAAATCAACTATTCTTTATTGCTGATTTCGGCCTCACCATCTAACTCCCTCCCCGTCCGGAAAGGGAAGCTAAGCACAGCCCACACTTGTACAAGATTCATCACTGTTTTCAATATTTTTTTATCACAAGAGTTTTTTAAATCATGCAGAGAACGCAAAGAATTTTCTCTTGCGATCTTTGCGTCTTCTTTGTGTCCTTTGCGGCGCTGAAAAAAACTTCGAATCGAAAACTGTTGAATATTGTATAACATTTCCACAATGCTGAACAGAATTATAGAAAGTACAAGAGTGCGACCTTGCTCCGCAGAAGCTACGCGAAGACGAAGCGCAACAAAAGCATCATAGTCGCAGTGGTGATCGGTTCATAAATTATCTACATCACACAATGCATTTTCTTCCTTAATTTGAAGAATGAATTCTTCTGCACCATTGGCAGAGCGGATGCGTCCGCAAACTTTGGATGACCTGATTGGCCAGGAACATTTAACCGGCAAAGGAAGTGTGCTGCGGACCGCTATTGAAAACGGTAAAATTCCTTCGATGATCCTTTGGGGACCACCCGGAACCGGAAAGACTACCATCGCCAATATTATTGCCCACACATTGAACATTCCTTATTTCCAATTAAGCGCCATCAGCAGTGGCGTAAAGGAAGTGAGAGAAGTGATTGAAACAGCAAAGAAAATTTCTCACGCCATTTTATTCATTGATGAAATTCATCGCTTCAATAAAGGTCAGCAGGATGCTTTATTGGGAGCCGTTGAAAAAGGAATTATCACTTTAATTGGCGCTACCACAGAAAATCCTTCTTTTGAAGTAAACAGCGCCTTGCTTAGCCGTTGCCAGGTGTATGTATTGAAGCCATTGACAGAAGAAGATTTAATTAAGCTGTTGCATAATGCTTTGGAAAATGACGAATGGCTGAAAACAAAAAATGTTGAACTGAAAGAAACAGAAGCGTTGATCACCATTTCAGGAGGTGACGCAAGAAAACTTTTGAACCTATTGGAGTTGGTTGTAGATGCTTTATCAAAAGACAAAACGATCGTTGTTACGAATGATAAAGTAATGAGCATTGCACAACAACGAATTGCCTTATACGATAAAACAGGTGAGCAGCATTATGATATTATTTCCGCTTTTATAAAATCTATGCGTGGCAGCGACCCCAACGGAGCTATTTACTGGCTGGCACGAATGATTGAAGGCGGTGAAGATGTAAAATTCATTGCAAGAAGAATGGTGATTTTTGCCAGTGAAGATATTGGCAATGCCAATCCGACTGCATTGGTTTTGGCCAATGCCGCTTTTGAAGCTGTGAATAAAATTGGTTATCCGGAAGCAAGAATTATTTTAGCACAATGTGCAACCTATCTGGCTTCTTCACACAAAAGCAATGCATCCTATATGGCCATTGAAGAAGCATTGGCTGCAGTTCAAAAAGAAGGCGATCTGCCTGTGCCTTTACATATTCGCAATGCACCAACGGGCCTGATGAAAAAAATGGGTTATGGCAAAAATTATAAATATGCCCATAGCTACGAAGGCAATTTTACAGAGCAGGAATTTTTACCTGATGCTCTAAAAGGAACAGCGTTTTACGAGCCCGGAAAAAATCCGAGAGAAGAAGAGCTGAGAAAATTTTTAAGAAACCTTTGGAAAGACAAATACGGTTATTAGTATCCTCTACCATTGGTGAATAATACAGTCTTTCTCTATTCAAAATCAACTGATGTTGCCTGCACAAGACCGCTGATGTTCTGTGTCAATTGCTTCATCCGGTAAATTCTTTCTTTCGCATCATCTTGTTGCTGCTCCGGCGGACAACTAAAATCACCTTCGTAATTTTCTATTGCAAAGCCAAGACGATGTGCTACTTCAAACAAAAACGGCCGCCATCCCCAGCCACAGTTCTCATCGAGTGATTGCATGTAAGAAACCAATTGCGAACTAAATAGAAAAGGTCCGTAACAATAATCCATTTCTCTTCCAATAATTTCTTTACAACAATTATTAATAGTTGTTTCTGTCATTTGCTGAAAGGAAGGGAAACTTGAAAAACTTTTCTTTGAACGGGAAGCAAGAACAACACCTGTATTTTCATTTACCATTATTGTTTCCAATATCGTTTGCAAATGATGTGTAAAGAATTCCTGTTTATCAGGTTCGGTATAAAAAATAAATTTTGATCCTGCTTTATGAGCTTCTGCAATACTTCTCTTTGCCTGCAACCAAAGTCCTTTTGCCTCCATAACAATAAACTGGGGAATACCATAAAGGAATTGAAGAAAGTTTTCTGAAGAGCCACCATCAGTAATATACACAGGAAGGTCTAATTCAGCCAATTGCTTCAATGATGTACGCAAAACTTTTTCTTCTTTCTCGTTTCTGGCCAATGAAATTGTAGCAATACTCAACTCATTTTTTTTCATCTTAAAATTAGGATTGGGTGAAAATAAAAATAGAATAAAAGAATGAAGAAGGTTCATCCTTAAATTTGATCATCAAAAACTCAAACATGAAAAGACTGCTTTTGTTGGCCTTTGTATTTGCTTTCCTTACAAAAGGATTTGCACAAACCATTATCGAACGTGATCCTGAGATTGAACAAATGGTGAAAGAAGTGTCGGCGGACAGTTTGAAATCGTCCATCACAAAACTGGTAAGTTTTGGAACCAGAAGTACATTAAGCACAATTACAGATAAGAACAGAGGCATTGGCGCTGCAAGAAATTGGGTGGTGCAACGCTTCAGTGAATTTGCAAAGAACAGTAATGGAAGAATGACTGCTTTTGTAGATACCGTAACAATAGCTGCAGATAAAAGAAGAGTGGATGTGCCGACAAATCTTGGTAATGCTATGGCCATTTTGAAAGGAACAGATCCGAACGATGATCGCATTTACATTATCAGCGGGCACTTAGACAGTCGTGTTACCGATGTAATGAACCGCACTTCCGATGCACCCGGCGCCAATGACGATGGAAGCGGAACAGCAGCCGTGATGGAATGTGCACGAGTAATGAGCAAACATGCATTTCCTGCAACCATCATCTTTGTTGCAGTAAGTGGTGAAGAGCAGGGATTATTAGGTTCAACATTTTTAGCCGATCAGGCAAAAACAAAAAACTGGAATGTAGATGCGATGCTGAACAATGACATTGTAGGCAGCAACAACAGCAATGAAACCAATATTATTGACAACACAAGACTAAGAGTATTCAGTGAAGCTTTCCCGGTAAGCGATACCGGCAGGGCTGCGTTGATGGTTCGCAGCCTTGGTTTGGAAAATGACAGCAAGTCAAGGCAACTGGCGAGGTATGTAAAAGAAATTGGTGAACGTTATGTTGATAATCTTGAAGTGGTAATGATCTATCGCAGCGACCGTTTTTTGCGCGGCGGCGATCATATTCCTTTTCTGCAAAATGGTTATACGGCCGTTCGTATTACGGAGATGAATGAGAATTTCAATCACCAGCACCAGGACCTCAGAACAGAAAAGGGAATTGTTTACGGCGATCTTCCGGAGTTCATGGATTTTGAATACCTGAGAAAGAATACTGGCATTAATCTTTCTACTTTAGCAAATCTTGCCAAGGCTCCCCCAATGCCGCAGGAAGTGAAAATAGAAGTGCGCAATCTTACCAACAGCACTACCCTGAATTGGAAAGCACCGAAGAATGGGAAAGTAAAAGGCTATTACATTTTAATGAGAGAAACCACTTCTCCTGTTTGGCAGAAAAAAATATTTACCGATAAAACAACAATGACACTTCCTTATTCAAAGGATAATTATTTTTTCGCCATTCAATCGGTAAATGAAACAGGCAATGAAAGTCTACCTGTTGTTCCTGGCATTGGCCGTTAAATTTGCGCTATGCACATTCAATGGCTGTTAAAAAAATTTGAAGAGCTGAGCCCTTATCAATTGTATGCCATTCTTCAATTGCGCAATGAAGTATTTGTGGTAGAACAGAACTGTGTTTTCCAGGATGCTGATGACAAAGATCAGAACTCATTTCATTTAATGGGCTTTCATAATAATCAATTAGTGGCTTATACCAGATTGGTGCCTGCGGGAGAGATATATGAACAGCCTTCAATTGGAAGAGTGGTTACTTCACCTTTTGTTCGAAATTCAGGAATCGGAAGACAATTAATGAAGCAATCCATTGATGTAGTGAACAAATTATTCGGCGTTCAGCCAATTAAAATCGGCGCACAACTTTATTTAAAAAAATTCTATGAATCATTAGGATTTGAACAAGTAAGCGAGGTGTATTTAGAGGATGGGATTGAACATATTTATATGGTGAAGAGATGAAAGAATGAGGATAGGTAAAGAAGAATCCCTATCCAATTACAAAAAATCTACAAGTTCATTTTCCTTCGTAGATTTACGAGTAGCCATTCGGGTTTTCTCTTATTGTTAAAAAAATTTTAGCAATATGCTTGTACGCTAACTTTTCCTTTTCTACTTTAGCCACGTTATCCAAATCCTTGTAAAACTAAAACCCTATTCTATGAGAACAACTGTACCTAGCGTACGTACATTAGTACTCATCTGCTTCTTATTCTTACTGACCTCAAGGTCATCTTCTCAATCTATTACTACCGGTAACGGCAAAGTTGAAATTGGTTTAGGCATCGGCCCCTTATTTTTCTTGGGCGATCTAGGTGGTAATTCTGGTGTGGGACAATCAACGTGGCTTAAAGACGTAAGTTTCCCTCTTACAAAATTATCTAAAGGAATTTATGCCAATGTGTATCCTGCCGAATGGTTAGGATTCCGCTTTGCCATTAACCAGGGCAAATTAGATGGCTATGACAGTGAGATTAAAGATAAAGGAGGTGCTGAGTTTTTCCGTAAACAAAGAAACCTCCAGTTTCAATCTTCATTGCTTGAAGCTTATCTTGCTGCAGAATTCTATCCTACAGTTTTCATTGAGAAATATGATGGTCTGGCAAAAAAGCTAAGACCTTATGGATTGATTGGTATTGGTGCTTTTCATTTCAATCCGAAAGGAAAATACTATGCCCCTAGTGGTAGCAGCGAGTGGGTTCCATTGCAGCCCCTGCGCTTAGAAGGCCAGGGCTTTTCTGAATACCCAGACCGCAAGGTTTACGGCCTTACTCAATTGGAGATCCCACTGGGTTTTGGCTTTAAGTACTATATCAAAGAGAATATGTATGTTGGACTGGAGATATTGCACCGTCAGACATTTACAGACTACATTGATGATGTTAGTACAACGTACATTGATAACAGTTTGTTTTCCAAATATCTTTCTCCCGACCAGGCAGCTATGGCCAACCAATTGTATTACAGACAGGATTTTGTTCCGTTTTCAAGTTCTCCCCGTACACCAACTGATCCACAGCGTGGTGATGCAACGCAGAATGACGCTTTCTTTTCAAGTATCATTCGCTTGGGATGGAGATTAAACCAAAACAGTCCGGCGTTGAGACAGTTGCGTTGTCCTTCTTATTACTAAACTAAAATTTATGAATAGAAATCTATTGTTTGCCGTTTTATTTACCCTGATTTCATCTGCAGTTTTTGCACAGGAATCTGATCACGCAAGCAATATTGATTCGGACGTTTCAGCACTCAATAAAAACGAAAGTAAAAAAGCAACCGTAAAACTTTATCCCAATCCCTCGTACGGGAAGATAAGTATTACGGCTATTGCGTCCACACCACTTCATTTTTACATTTTCGATCTGGATGGCACCATGGTTTATCAGGCAGTGTTGAACAATAAAGAAAGAAAAATCATAGACAACCTGAAGAAAGGAACTTATTTGTATGATGTATTTGAAAAAGATGAAAGTATAGAAGAAGGAAAAATCACTGTCAAATAAAAATTTTCCAATAAGCGGCAGCGAGCTTAATAAAATTCAATACCTGGTTGATGAAACCTAATCCGTTCCCTATAGTACGCTAAACAAAAATTTTATTAATCACTCTCTGCCTCACTTATTGGATTTTCACTTCAAGTTCTTTTTATACTTCCTTGCAGGGAAATTGGTGTAATCTAATATCCGAATGAACAAGCTCTCAACTGCCTGATTCAATAGATTTGCTAAATCACTCCCTGCATTTTTTATTTCCAACCTCTTCTCCCGCGTTTTCTTTTAACTTCATTATCTTATTATTGATCGTAAAGTGTGAGGAATAAAAAGAAGACAGAGTGACCAGCCGAAGCTATAAATTTCATGTGCAATAATTGGTATCACGTCAAAATGTTGGTTTCTAAATCATCACTTCTCAATCTCTTTTCCTAAATTTAGACATCCTCTCCCTTGCAAATCTTTCTTAGTACCCTTGAATCTGAGGGAAACTTCCTGAACACCCGCAAAAAAGTAAGGGGCGAATGCCGAAAAGCCAAATGAGTAGGCAGTTTATCAAAAACCAACTTGTTTATGGAACAGATCAATCAACCAGTAACTCCGGCAACCAAAACAAATGTTATTGAAAGAGCAAAGAATATGATTGTGCAACCAGCCAGGGAATGGGATGTTATTTCAATGGAAACTCCCAACTCCAATCAAATTATAACGGGTTATGTTTTAGTGCTTGCAGGAGCAGCGGCTATTGCTGCTTTTATCGGGTACGGTTTTATAGGAGTAAGTTTTTTAGGGACTAGAGTTGCAGGAATAGATTGGGGAATTTATCAGGGCCTAACCGTTTTATTAGGTGGACTGCTTTCTGTTTATATCACGGCTTTAATTATAGATGCACTGGCACCTTCATTTGGTTCAGAAAAAAACTTCAACAGATCTTTGCAATTAGTGGCTTATTCCTTTACCCCGGCATGGATTGGCGGACTGCTTTCCGTAGTTCCTGCTATCGCTTTTATCGGAGCACTATTTGGAATTTACAGCTTATACCTGCTTTATATTGGCTTACCCAAACTGAAAAAAACATCTGCAGACAAACAAACGGGCTATTTTGTTGTTAGCCTTGTTGCTTGTATAGTTGTATACCTCGTTATAGCATGGATACTGGGCACTATTTTAATGAACGTTTTCGGCTTGTCTTACGGAGCGTTTAGATTTTAGATCATTTACTGCGCAGTTCTTCCTTGAGGAATTGCGCAGTAAAACTTTCTTTTACATT
>JAICTW010000801.1 GCA_025936195.1 Flavisolibacter sp. | reverse complement strand
CAATTACAGGGTGGAAAACCTGGAAGCGTTGGTAGAAGAATTGAAGAAGAATGGTGTAACCATTTTGGACAATATCGAAAGCTACGACTATGGTAAATTCGTGCATATTCTTGATGCTGAAGGAAACAAGGTAGAACTTTGGGAACCGGCTGATTAAAAATCAAAACTCAGGCAAAGAACGCCTATCGCAAACATCGTTTGCCACAATAGCAAATCAAACGACACCAGTCAGGATTTGAATTTGCCTTCTTTAAAATCTTTTCTGAATTCTTCGTAATCCGGAATGGAAACATGCCGCACATAAGGATTATCAGGATGATGCAGAATATATTCCTGGTGATACACTTCTGCAGGATAAAATTTAGTGAAGGGCTTTACTTCCGTGACAATTTTCGAAGAATATTTTTTAGAATCAGTTAATCGTTTAATCTCCGCTTCAATAATTTTTTTCTCTTCATCATTCCGGTAAAATGCAATGGAACGGTATTGTGTTCCTTCATCAGGACCTTGCCCGTCCACCTGTGTCGGATCATGGCTGGCAAAGAATGCTTTCACCAGGGTTTGAAAAGAAATTTTTGAAGGATCGTAATATACGTTCACGCTTTCTGCATGACCGGTTCCGCTGGTGCTTACTTTTTCATAATCCGGACTGTTATCATTTCCACCCGCATAACCGGAAACAGCATCCCTCACTCCTTCCAAACTTTGAAAAACAATTTCCGTATGCCAGAAGCATCCTTCTGCAAAGGTGGCTACATCTTCTTTGTTGGAAGGCTCTTGTTTATTGCCAACGGGAATTTTTATCGCTTCTTCTTTGCTGTCTGAATTACTTCCCTGCGTTTGCGCACAGGAAGCAAAAAGAAACACGGGAAGAAAAATGGAAAGAAAGTATTTCATAACTAATGATTTATTGTTTAGAAGAAGCCGGTGCTTTTCCTCCTTCAGGAACAAAGATCAATGCCGCGGAGTTAATGCAGTAACGCTTGCCGGTTGGGTTCGGACCATCATCAAACACATGTCCCAAATGCGAACCGCTTTTACTATCAACAACAGCCCAGCGCAGCATTCCATGACTGTTGTCTTTAATTAAATAAACAGCCTCCGGACTGATCGGTGCATAAAAACTTGGCCAACCAGTTCCTGAATGAAATTTTGTTTCTGAACTAAACACCGGTTGCAGGGAAGCTGCAGAGTAATACGTTCCTTTTTGTTCGTTGCTTTCATATTTACCGGTGAATGCTTTCTCCGTTCCTTCTTGTCTGAGAATAGTGTACTGCTCAGGTGTTAAGCGTTTCTTCCATTCATCATCGGACAATTGCATAGCGTACACGTGCTTGCTATCCACTGTTTTCGGATCAGGATATTTTTTCTTTGCCTGTGCCATACAGCCTGAGGTAATCAGGCTTGCTAAAGCAACAAGGATGTAAATTGACCTTCTCATAATTTTTCATTTACTACAGATACGAAATTGTAGTCAACATGGATTGGAGACGGCATTAAAAGAAATGTAAAAGTAAAGAGGTTTTATCGCAGACGATCGCAATGTATAACCCGGAAGACGGCAAGAAGGCACAATAACTTTCCGTCTTGGTTTCTTACCGGTTTCAATTTATGCCCGATCTTGAGCCCTTAATAAAT
>JAICTW010000532.1 GCA_025936195.1 Flavisolibacter sp. | reverse complement strand
GTAAATACCAGTGAAGCAGCTACCAATTCACTTTCCGGTGGCTTTGGTGTGCCGGGCGGCAATTGTTTTTTGAGTTCATTCCAGTCCGGCGCTTTTTCCGCAGTAGTAACATAACCCGTCGCCTCTACAAATTTTTGAAACTGCGCATTGGTGACCTCTGTTGCATCCATCCAAAAACCACTTACCACTACATTATGCTGCGGATATTCATCCGTTCTTCCGTTTTTGTCTCCGCATCCCATCGTGTATTCGCCTCCCTTGATCCATACCATGCCGGTGTGAGACAAAGTACCAGACTTCTTTACAGAAGAACTGGTACTTGCTTGCTGCTTTGTGAGAAACCGGGAAGGCATATTGGAATGGCAGGAGATCGCCTCTGCCTTCTCCTGTACATGAGCAGATAGCTCTTTCGATCTACAGGAGAAAACACCTGCTGATAAAAGAAACGCTGCTATCCAATTCAATTGCTTCATTGTTTTTCTTGAATGAAAAAAGTCAAGTCGTTTACAACTCATTCTTATAAGTTATACGGATGCCGGTAATCGCCCCATGGATGATGCGTTGTACGTTTCAAAGGTATTTGCATGCCACGGGTATTTTCAAGCCAATCATATAATTCATTAGCTAATTTTTTCACTGTATCCGCATATTCCGGCCGGTTAATCAGGTTGGTTGTTTCATTGGGATCATTTTCAAGATCGTATAATTCATTAGTATCCCACACACCGTAATAACGAATGTATTTAAACTTGTCTGTACGAACACCAAATACGGTTGGCGTGAATGGAAAATCGAATTCCCAATAGTATTCATAAAAGATCTTGTCGCGCCAATTTGTTGAATCGCCTTTCAATAACCGGATAAAAGATTTTCCTGGCATTGAAGCCGGCGGTTGCAAGCCAGCGACGGACAAGATGGTTGGCGCCACATCTACATTTTGGACCATCTTCGTAATGGTTTGTCCTCCTTTGAATAATTCGGGACAATAGGCAAGGAAAGGAACTTTCACCGACTCTTCATAGAAGTGCCGTTTGTCAATCAAACCATGTTCGCCCATACTAAAACCATTATCGCCCATGTAAATAATAAGAGTGCTTTTGTCAAGACCTTCGCTCTTCAGATAATCCATAACAGCGCCGATGCTTTCATCCACTCCCATGAGTGTTTCGCAATAGGTTCGTACAATATCATCTATTTTTTGATGACTATTATAGGGATAATCTACACCATGCCAGCTAAAACGCTGTTGCTTTACCCATTCCGGCCAATTCAGCTTTTTGTAATCATCAGACAATGTTTGATAATAAGTGGGCGGAAGCGAATACGGCTGATTTTTGTACATACCTAAATGCCTTTTCGCAGGTGCCAATGGTGAATGCACGGCCTTGTGAGAGAGATATAAAAAGAAGGGTTTTGATTTGTCTCTTCCTTTCAGCCAATCAATGGCATGTTGTGTTAAAAGATCAGTGATGTAAGTGGAATCTCCGTAGCTCACCTGTTTGCCATCAATATTGAGTGTGGGATTGTAGTAAACGCCCTGTCCTTTAAAACTTTCCCAATGGCTAAAGCCAGGCCGGGGATTGTCGGCGGCGGACGCTTCGCCCATGTGCCATTTGCCAAAGAAGGCAGTTTGATAACCTGCCTTTTGCAAATATTCGGGAAAGTAAATATTGTTAGGTGGTTCCGGTGAGAAATTATCAACAATGGTATGTACGTGCGAATACTGGCCGGTTAAAATAGAGGCCCTGCTGGGTGAGCACAGTGAAGTGGTTACAAACGCATTTTTGAAATAAGCTCCTTCATGATAAAGCCGGTCCATGTTTGGTGTTTTCAACCATGACAACCGGCCGGTAAATCCCATAAAGTCATATCGGTGATCATCGGTTAAAATGAAAATCACATTTCTGGGCTTTGCGTTTTGTAGTCTGCTTAATGATAAATCCTTGCCCGTATTTTTAGTGTGGGACTGAGCGTTAACCCCAGTCCAAAACAATTGCAGACATATCACTAAACCAATGGCTTTAAATTTCGCCGTAAATTTTTTCATTCCATTTTATTTTCTAAAACAATGTTCTTTATGGTGCCTGATAGGTATTCGGTGAAAACACAGAATTGGTGCATTTGGTATTATGCGGATGATTGCCGTCGTATTTATTTTCATACAGCCAGTTGTTCGTAAAAATAACATTGTCGCCCCGCTGGCAATAACCCGAATACTTGCTGCCATGGATTTTGTTGTATTGAATCGTAACGTTCTTGATAATATTGCCACCTCTTGCATTAATTTCAATGCCATTGCCTTTATTACCGTATATATCGCAATTGGTAATGGTGATGTTCTTGGCACTACGCGGTGTTGCATGTACGTCTGGCTCAATGTCTATACCATCCTGTGGTGGAGTGCCATTCGTATTATACAAGGTGCATGAGTCAATAAGCAAACCATCTACCTCGATGATTGAAATAGCCTGGCGGCGGTTATTTCCAGAAGATATACTCTTTACTGTGATGTTGGTAGAAACTGTTCCTCCTGATGCACCCACAATAAAACCATCACCCCAGCAGTTGGAAATCTTTGTGTCTTTTACCAGAACATTGTTACATCCCGAGATAGTTATACCATAACCATGTTCGCCGGTTGTTCCAATGTGGTAATCGCGATCACCAATAATCTCGCCGCCTAAAATCTGGGCGTCATGTATTTTGGTTGCCTTAATAACAGCATAGCGTTCATTACTGCTTGTGTCTGCAATGAGGCGTGCACGATCAGCCATGCTGAAGATGACGTTACTTTTTAGAAAGATAGAAGTATCAACGTTTATGCTGTAGTCACCTGGCGGAACCCATACTGTTCCTCCGCCATGAGCAGCCACTTCATCAATCGCTTTTTGAAATGCTTTGGTATCATCCGTAATACCGTCTCCGGCAGCACCCATTGATCTTACGTTTACATGTTGATGACCATTATTTTGAGCGCCATTCATTGAAGTTGCTTCTGCATCCGCTGTTACAAGGGCCTTATTTCCCGAGTCGGCATTTACCTTTTTGCAAGATGCATTCACCATTAGAAAAACAAAGGCAG
>JAICTW010000499.1 GCA_025936195.1 Flavisolibacter sp. | reverse complement strand
TTTCCGTTGAAATATTTCATTTCATAATTGCTGATCTTATTCCGATGAAATATCTGCACGCCGGCAATACCTTGAACGAGCACATTGAGATCAAATCCCTTAAACGAAACGTTTGCATTAAATCCGTACGTTAGGTCCGGCCACGGTTTTCCGAGAAAAACCTGGTCTGCATCCGTCAGTGCAGAATCACCGTTGATATCTCGATATTTGAAATCTCCGGCAATGGCTGTTGGTTGCAGTTTCTTATTCACCTCCTCGTTTGTTTGGTAAATTCCGTCTATAATAAATCCGCGAAAGTAGCCGATCGGCTGGCCCATAACTGTATAGGTAACAGGATAGCCGCCCAAGGTAGAACCAGCAATCGGCTGGCCTACGCCCAGACTGAGTACCTTATTTTTTAGCGTAGAAATATTTGCGCTGATATCGAAGTGTCCGTTCTTAAAATCATTTCTGTAGCCAAGCAACAATTCAAAGCCTTTGTTCTGTACCTGGCCGCCATTCACAGTCGGCACGTTTTGGAATCCTGCTTCAAGCGAAACAGGCAGGCTGATCAACATGCCGTTTGTATTCTTTTTGAAATAATCAGCGGTTAAATAAATTTTATCTTCCAGCAATGTGGCATCGAGGCCGATATCAAGTTGTTCGGTGCTTTCCCATTTCAGATCCGGATTTCCGGGTTTTAGAAGTGTAGAACCAAGCATGATGCTTTGATCGCCGGTGCCCAAAACATAATTGTCTGTGCCGCTCCGGATCGTACTTGCGTATCCAAAGGCAGGAATGGCATCGTTGCCTACCCTTCCCCAGCTTCCGCGAATCTTCAGATCGCTGATGATTTTTTCTGTACTTTTCATGAAAGACTCCTCGGATAAGCGCCAGCCAGCCGATACTGCCGGAAAATAACCCCACTTATTGTTTGCACCGAAATTGGAAGAGCCATCACGGCGAAGGCTTGTAGATAAGAGATAACGATCTTTGAAAGAATAATCGACTCTTCCAAAATACGAAGCCAATGTCGAATTACTTGCCGTGCCGTTCGTCGTGCGAAGGCTCACATCGCTGGCATTTATCACCTGCAGATTTTCATTCAAATAATCGGTTCCCACAGACGACAACCAATTATCTTTATTTTGTTGCGCTGTTTGCCCAACAACGACTGATAATGAATTATCGCCAAACATTTTTGAATAGGAAAGTGTATTTTCTATCAGCCAGAAAAAACGGTTATTAAAATCTTCGCTTAGCGTAGCCTGCGGATGGTTATAAAATCCACGATGAATTTTTCCCTGCCACATCGAGGTACGGTTGAAGTTTGCATCAATGCCGACACTTGTTTTAAATTTCAATGCCGGAATTATTTCATATTCGCCATAAACATTTCCGTAAAGGCGCGAATTATTCAACCGGTTGTCCATTGATTTCGCACGCAGAATCGGGTTGTCTCCGTCTTTTGTATAATAAACAGGATCCCCGAAAAATGCTGAATCAGGACTGAGCGTTGGGAAAAATTGCTGAGCCAGGTTGAAGATTCCACCCTGCATCGCATCGGTGTTTAGTCCCTTGGAATTAGTAACCGCAAAGGCGAGCGAACCACCGAAATGAAAATGATTTCCGGCTTTCATGTCAACATTTGCCCTCCCGGTATAACGCTCGTAATTGGTTTCAATAATAGTTCCGTCCTGCTTGGTATATCCGAGCGATAGCCTTGCTTTCAGGTTTCGCGTGCCGCCATCGACGCTTACATTATAATTTTCCCGCGGAGCGTTTCTAAAAATAAGACCGACCATATCTGTGCCTTTGCCCAAAGATTCAGGTTTTGCCCATTCCGGATTAGGAGTGAGGCCTGAATTTACATAAAGCTCGTTTGCCATCCTCGCAAATTCTTCAGCATTCAGAAACGCCGGCTTTTTCCAAACCTGTGCAAAGCCACCCGACGCATCAAAAGATACCACCGCAGCTCCTTCTTTGCCACGTTTGGTTGTAACGAGAATAACTCCATTCGCGCCGCGGGTTCCATAAATAGCGGAGGAGGCAGCATCTTTTAAAACCTCAACAGATTCGATATCATCTGGATTAATGATGGAAAGTGGATCGATGTTATAACCACTGCCGGGCACGCCGAGATTCGCATTGCTCATTGGTACGCCATCCACTACATAAAGTGGCTGATTACCACCTGTGGTAGTAATTCCCCTGATGCGAACCGTTGACGCTCCGCCGGGTGCACCGGTCGTTTGGCTGATCATTACGCCCGGAACTTTTCCTTCAATTGCTGACGTAAAACTTGTTGCCGGCACTTTTTCCAGTTCTGCTGCACTTACAGAAGAAATCGCACCTGTCAGGTCTTTTTTCTTTTTAGTGCCGTAACCGATAACTACCACTTCATTAAGTGAATTGGCCTTTGCACTTAGTGTGACAGACAGTGCTGTTTGATTATTGACTTTCACTTCCTTTGTTTCAAAGCCTGTAAAAGAAAAAACAAGCACATCGCCGCGGTTTATTGAAAGACTAAAATTACCGCTGACATCTGAAGTAGTTCCTTTGTTAGAATTTTTAATGACAACAGAAACATTAGATAATGGATTTCCCGAGTTGTCCCTGACAGTTCCGGATATTCGGCGTTGTGCAAAACTCAATACGGGTAAAGAGAGAAACGCAATGAAACAGAAAAAAAATAGACTCCTTCTTTTCAAATTAGAAACTCTTTTGTTAAGTAACTTTTTTTTCATTGTTCTGAATTTTTAGTTATTACAAATTATAGTTGGTTTTTGATAGATTCTCTCGAAAATACTTTTCATCCTTTTAAAGAATACTTATTCTTTTTCTTTGCTTACATACTCAAGCATGTTTAAAGCGAGCGAATCATTATTCTTTTTAGCAAATTCTTTTAACCATTTTCTATTTTGCAGCAGGATTTTTTTTGAAGATGTTTCCATTGCGATATTTACGGTTTCTCCCGGGTCTTTTTGCAAGTCATAAAGTTCTTCTCTCTGTTTGCCCAGGTCATACAGGCAGTATTTGTATCTTCTACTTCTCACCATGCGGCCGTGTAAAACCGGTGTTTTGCCATTGACCGGACCGCCCTGCGCCATTTCATTTTCAACAACGATAAACATCCTGTTTTTCAGCAGCTCGTCTTTTTCAGCAGCTTCTTTCAAACTCCTTCCGGGAAGAAAGGATGGAACAGCTATACCTGCAAAATCAAGCAACGTCGGTACTAAATCTAGTCCGGTCTTGACAAGAGAGGTGGGTTTGGCCGCCTGGAGGTATTCC
>JAICTW010000288.1 GCA_025936195.1 Flavisolibacter sp. | reverse complement strand
TATTTCGGGGCAGTTGGGTTTATTTGAGGGATGAAGATTGACGAAAACATTGAATGAACATTATCCAACGCCGAGAGATATTGGATACATCATGCGTAATCTTTTCAAATAAGCTCAAAGCAAGTGAAGAAAATTGGATATAGGCAGACGTCAGCTTTTTAGGACGGTGCATCTCTCTTTACGCTCTCCACTTCTTCCCGTCGCCATAACTTCGCATGCTTAAACAAAAATGCTATGATAAAGCTGGATGATTATTTATTGAAAAACTATGCGAAGGTGATGGTGCACTATGCATTGAATAATGGGAAAGGAATTAATAAAGGCGATACGGTTTTTTTGGTGGGACAGGAATGTACGAAAGATCTTTTTATGGCCATTGCAAAAGAAGTGTATGATGCGGGAGGAAACCTGATTACAAATTACCAGCCCAATAATGTTCGCGATAATAGCCTTATCCGCTACCTGCTGCAAAAAGGATCGGAAGAGCAATTAGGGTTTTTTGCAAAGCCCTACTGGCAGGGAATTGTAGAAGCAACCGATCATATATTGTTCATTATATCCGAACCCGATATTCATTACCTTGAAGGACTGCCGGCATCAAAGATCAGCCGGATGAACAGTGCAAGAGCACCGTACATGAAGATGCGGGAAAAGAAGGAGCAGGAAGGAAAATTATCCTGGTCGCTTTGCCTTTACGGAACACAATCCATGGCCGATGAAGCCGGACTAAGCCTGGAAGAGTACTGGGAGCAAATTATTAAAGCCTGTTATTTAAGGGAAGATGATCCGGTTGCCAAATGGAGACAGGTGCAAAAAGAGATCGAAGAAATCAAGGACAAACTGGATGCTTTTGAAATTGAAATGCTTCACATAAAAGGCGAAGATGCAGACCTGCACATAAAAATTGGTGCAAACCGCAAATGGTTAAGCGGTGGCGGAAAAAATATTCCCAGCTTTGAAATATTTACTTCCCCGGATTGGAGAGGCACTAATGGTACCATTCGTTTTAATCAGCCTTTATATTATTCAGGCAAGCGCATTGCCGGTGTATCGCTCCGTTTTGAAAACGGAATTGTTGTCACTTCATCGGCTACTGAAAACGAGGATGCTTTGAAAGAAATGATCGCACAGGAAAATGCCAACAAGGTGGGCGAGTTTTCGCTGACGGATAAACGCCACTCCCGCATCACTAAATTTATGGCGACTACTTTATTTGATGAAAACACGGGTGGCGAATTTGGAAATACCCATATTGCTTTGGGTAATGCCTATAAAGATACCTACACCGAAGATATGGCAGCAGTTACGGAGGAGCAGTGGGCAGAGATGGGTTATAACAGTTGTCCAAAAGTGCATACCGATATTATCAGCACTACGAACAGAACCGTCACAGCTACATTGAGAGGCAAGACTGAGAAAGTGATTTATAAGGACGGGCAATTTGTGTTGGGTTAAGAAAATTGTTTTTGATTTTGCCATAAGATTCGGATGCAAGTGAACCAGGATTTCTGACAAAAGCCTGTGACAGAAGACTCTACGCGGATAGAAAGAGCTACGGTGGCGAACAGGCTGAATGAGATCGTAGTTTTTCTATTGCATTTTTCGGTGGAGGAAATTAGTTTTACTGTCACAATCCTCTCCTTGCAAAAACACAGGTTTTCTAAGTAATCCGTTAGCCCCGGGAAAAGCCATAATCACTTAAAAACTTCTGTGTATGAAAAAGATCACCGCCCTATTTTACGATGAAAAGTACCAAGGTACTATGGTTTTAGCCACCGTTTTCATGTTGGTTGCTATTGTTACCGTAACTGTGCTTTTCTTTTAACATAGCAAAACTTGCTAACTTCAGTAATGGTTAGCGGCCTTGTTACGAAAACTAAATCCGTGGATAATTCCGGCGGATTTTTTGTTTTAGAACTGGCTGGTCTTTCTTAAGAAAAAAGAAGCATTTTGTTATATTCACAATCTCCTCAAAAAAATCTCTGATTTGCAAACGATACTCATACCTCTACTCTGAACAGCGCCATAAAAAAGATCGTGCAACCAAAAAACTCCGTAATTTTTCCCAAGTTTCATCTTCAAAAAAACAGCCACATGGATCTCTCTCACCTCAACCCTCTTCCCGAATGGGAAGACCATCTTCAGAATATAGATAAAGGCGAAGCCTGGAAGTGGAAAGAAGAACTGCAGATTGCGAAGATCCTGTACAATCAATGGCGTGAATTGTTTGGACTGGTCATGGCCTTTGTAGAAACCTTACCGGAAGAAGATGATGAAATGCTTAGCACTCAAAGCATGATCTATCAGAATGCATACATTATTGCACCCAAGATCATGAGTGCCTGCGGCGATACCTTATACCAGATCAAAATGGAAAATGCTGCCCTTATTCGTTTCAACTGCCGTCAGATGTGGGAACAAATTGTCTTTGCTGTTTTGTCGGGAATAGCAGATGAGGAACATAAAAAAGTAATTGAAGAAACCATAGGCAGGTTTAAAGAATTGTTCCGGGGTTGGGTGGCTACTTTTAAAAGGGATGAATGAAGATGAGTGGGGATTGTTTTGAAGAGAGATTCATCCGCGAGATGTTCACTGTATTGATGTCGGCACGGAGGAAATTGAAATGCCTTTATAAAAAGGCTGTTATGCCTTGTTCGAAGGTGAGACAAATCATCAGGCAATGAGGATTGGCTGGAGCTACATCGGATGTAGCCGAAGTGCAGCGGAACTTTCCCTTAAAAGCAGCCGAGTGCTGATGGTTTTTTATTTATCACGGCAAACACCTGGATTCTTTCGAGGTGTGTGAAGAATTGAAAGAATAAAAAAACAAGTGGCCTCTTTGGACAAAAAATTTCTTTACAATATTGTAGCACCAGAAAATTATGATAGATTGAAGTCTGGCCTTAATGAAAAGATGAATGATCTTGTGATGAAACATATTTCCGTAACCAAGATGGCAAGGGAATTTCAAAAATATATTTTCTATGCTTTGACACTTCTCAGCGATATTGGAGGTTTTTATACTGCTGCAACTACTGATGTAAAACGAAAGATGAGTGGTTTGTTATTTCCTGAAGGTTTGATTTTGATAATGGGGTATCGAGCCACAAAATGAATGAAATTTTTCGGCTGCTTTGCAGTACCAGCAAGGATTTCAGAAAAAAGAAGCCCGGCAAAAATGCCGAGCTGTCTACTTGGGCTCCCCCTTCAGGACTTGAACCTGAGACCCTCTTGCCACTATTTAACCCAGTTAAATAGGGGCATTTGACTGGATGAAATAGTAATGGGTCCCTCCTAATTCAATTGTAGGTCCCTTAAAAGCACCATTTTTACTATGAAACCAACTTATACTCCGTTTCTGAATATAAAGTAAGCGGCTCTATCGTATCGTAAAGCCATATATTACGGGTGACGCTTTTTGAATGAATTTGAAGCGCTATCACATAATACTGATACAAGTATCTTGACTTGAAGGATAATTCACCTTAATAGATGAATTATTGGAGCATTTACAGCATCATAAAGCCATATATTAATGTATGGCTGCTGTTTAGAATGAAACTCGAAATGCACCCAATTTCATGGGGTGTGGACCGGCTCTGTACCGTGTCTCTATTTCATCCCATATCTCAATGTTCACTCGGAAGCAGCATTACATTTCCTTCAAGCCATATAGTTGCTTTCTTTCCCTTAAAATCAGTGAATGGGATAAGCTGTTGTTTTAGCATTTTATCGTTTCCATCCGAACATGTAACTAAAGCAGAATTATCCTCATACACAGATAGTTTCCAAACCTGGAACTCCTCATTCTTTAGTTGAGGGTAATAGCTGACAATGATATCTAACAACCAGTAACATTTCCAGTCGTCAGCTAAGGCTTTTACTCCTTGTGTAATTACAAGACCAAATTGATATCTAAAGAATTCGTCACTGCAAGTGTGATGTCTTAAATAGTCGTTTGCATTCATTTTGGATAGTTTAATGTTTGATTAGTGAATTGTTTAGCGTGCAGCGAAAATGAAAGAGGCAGCCGAAGTGGCCACCTCTTAAAGGATCATCAATAAAGCTTTACATGAGCCAGGGCTGCTTTCGTTTTCAGTGTTCTCTTTAAGGCATGGTAGAGAACTTCTCAAAAGAAGTGCAGCAAACAAAATACAACACAGAACCAGAGAGTTTATCAGAAGGAAATGAAGATCCTGAATAGGGAATGTGTATACAGTTGACCACCGATCAGATAACAAATCTTGTTATCACCCATGTCACTCACCTGATCAACATAATAAAACTTGTTAGCATGAACATTTTGATCACTGCTGACACACATCACCCGGAAAGGACACTTCAGCTTGCGTAGCTTTCCCTTCTGATTAATGACAAGTATTTGAAAAGGATCGAGAATAGAATGGAACTCAGAATACTTCATGTTAAACTACGATCATTGTTGGTTTATCATTCTCAATTCCGTTTTGAAGTTCTATCCTTCGCCTGGTGAATGCTGATATCAATTCAACATCATCAATGTTCTCTTTTGCAAGGAGTAGTTGTAATTCACCTACCGTCTTACAATCATTGATCTTTGCCTGCAGATGTTGTGGCACTTCCGGTTCTCCCTGGTTACACCAGTTCTGTAAGAATAGACCATGATCGCTTTCCAGCAGCACCGCATTTCTTTCATTGAAGATCCCTGTTCTGTCCTTAACAGGTATCGCCAAATGCCTACCATTGAGTTTAAGAACTCCGGTGAACATGTATTCAATTCCGTCTTGCTGAACAGGC
>JAICTW010000417.1 GCA_025936195.1 Flavisolibacter sp. | reverse complement strand
CGCGAAGAACAGGTAAATGTGATTAAGGACCGCCAGAAAATCATTGCTGAAAAGAAACAACAATTGATTGCAAAGCAATCGCAAAAGAAATCGGTTTTACAGGATCAGCAAGTGCAGTTAAACGAATTGGCAAGTCAGAAGAAAGAGAAGGATGTAGTGGTGTCAAAATTAAAATCCCAGGAAAAACAATTGTCCAAAGAGATTGCTGCTAAAAAGAAAAGAGACCGCCAGTTGCAGGGACAAATTGCAGCTATTGTTCGCCGTGAGGTAGAAAGAGCAAAAAAGGAAGCAGAAGCAAAGAACAAAACTGCAGTGAACACTACTACTGAAACCGCCACCAATAAAACGACAGCTACCAAGCCCAAAAGCTATCTGGATTTGAATGCAAAGGACGTAGCATTAAATGCAAGCTTTGAAAAGAACAGGGGTGGATTGCCCTGGCCTGTTGATAATGGAGTGGTAAGTATTCCTTATGGTCAAAGTGTAGTGGGTGGACTTTCGATTGATAACCCCGGAATTACCATATCTACACCATCTGCAGGCATGTCTGTTAAAGCTGTATTCAATGGTGAGGTAAGTGCTGTGTCTAATTTGGGTGATGCCATGATGGTGGTGATCCGCCACGGAAAATACTTTACGGTGTACAGCAATCTTTCTTCTGTAAGTGTGTCAAAAGGCAGTACGGTTTCAACAGGAGAAGCGATTGGAAAAACGGGATCTGCTGATGATGGCAGCGGTGGCCAGCTGGATTTTATGTTGATGATTGAAAGTAATAACGTAAACCCGCAGCCCTGGCTTCGTCGTTAATGCACCAGTTCTTTGCTCAACACTTCATCGTATAATTTTTCATAGAGCGGCACAATATTGTGAATGTCAAAATTCTTCGCGTGTTGTGCCGCATTTCTTTTAAATTCTTCCAGGCGTTCATCGTATTCCAAAATGTCAATAGCTTGTCGGCTCATAGTTTGAATATCGCCAACATTACCCATAAAACCCGTCACGCCTTGCACCATAATTTCGGGTATTCCTCCTGCATTGGTGGATACCACAGGAACGCCTGCAGCCATCGCTTCCAATGCGGCCAGTCCGAAGCTTTCATAATCTGATGTAAGAAGAAAAAGATCGGCAATAGCCAGAATATCTTCCATTTGTTCCTGCTTGCCAACAAAGCGAACTTCTTCGGTGATGCCTAAGCGGCGACTGAGTTCTTCCGCAGGTCCGCGTTCTGGTCCATCGCCAACAAATAAAAGCTTGCTTGGAATTTGTTTGTTCACTTCATAAAAGATCTGCACCACATCTTCCACTCTTTTCACTTTTCTGAAATTGGATGCGTGTAACAAAACCCTTTCACCATTTGGAGCAATTAATTTTTTGAAGGCGTCAATCGGCTTACGGCTGAAACGTTGCACGTCCACAAAGTTGTGAATGACTTCAATAGGCTTTTCAATTCTGAATGTATTGAAGGTTTCATCTTTTAGATTTTGCGAAACCGCCGTGATCGCATCGCTTTGATTGATGGAAAAAGCAACAACAGGTGCGTAGGTTTTATCTCTTCCTACCAATGTAATATCTGTTCCGTGCAATGTGGTGATGACAGGAATGTGAATACCTTCCTGCTCCAGTATTTTTTTTGCCATGTACGCTGCCGATGCATGCGGAATGGCGTAGTGCACATGAAGCAATTGTAAATGATGATTACGGATCACATCTACCAAAGTGCTTGACAAAGCCGTTTCGTAAGGAGGATAATCAAACAATGGATAAGTGGCTACCTGTACTTCGTGATAAAAAATATTGGGAATAAAACCATTCAACCGAACAGGCTGCTGGTAAGTAATGAAATGAATTTGATGTCCTTTTTGTGCTAATGCTTTTCCTAATTCAGTAGCCAACACACCACTTCCGCCAAATGTTGGGTAACAAACAATACCAATCTTCATGTTCAAATAATTCAGCCAACTAAGGTAAGTACAAAAAACAGATGGCTTTTGTCAGCGCTGTTAAATAATTGAATTTGCAATTGCGTTTCATTTTAATTTTAAAGCATGAAAAAATTCTTTTCAACGATTACTGTTCTATTCATTGCATTTGCATCATCAGCACAAAATGAAGATTCCGTTTTTATCCACCGTATCGCTGATGAAATTCTGGTGAACGGAAAAGCTTATGATAATTTGCGATTCCTGACCAAGCAAATTGGTGGCAGATTATCCGGTTCACCTCAAATGGTAAAAGCAGAACAATGGGGATTGAAAACTTTACAGGCACTGAATCCTGATAAAGCCTGGTTGCAGGAATGCATGGTGCCGCATTGGGTGAGGGGAGGAAAGGATGAAGCCTCTGCTTCTTACGGCAAGCAAAAAAAATCTTTGGATGTGATTGCTCTTGGTAATTCACTGGCAAGTGGAAAGAACGGCGTGAGTGCTGAAGTAATTGAAGTGAAAACATTTGATGAATTGGAAGCAAAGAAAGACAGGATAAAAGGCAAAATTGTTTTTTATAATTATCCTTTCAATCCAAAACTCGTGCGAACATTTGAAGCCTATAGCGATGCAGTTCGTTACAGAACAAATGGTCCAAGCCAGGCTGCGAAATATGGCGCCATTGGAGCTATTGTAAGAAGTATGTCGGAGAGTACAGATAATAATCCGCATACAGGTTCCCTCCGGTATGACAGTGCGTACAAAATGATTCCGGCAGTAGCTGTTGGCTTGCAGGATGCCGATTGGCTGGATAAACAAATACAAAATGGTTTGGTTAATGCCACTATAAAAACATACGGATATTTTTTATCCGACACAATTGGTCATAATGTAATTGCCGAATTAAAAGGTTCTGAATTTCCGAACGAGTACATTACCATTGGCGGGCATTTGGACTCCTGGGATCCGGCAGAAGGTGCACACGATGATGGTACCGGCGTAGTTCAAACCATTGAAGTGTTGCGGGTGTTGAAAGTGTTAGGCTATCATCCAAAACACAGCATTCGTTTTGTTTTGTTTGCCAATGAAGAAAACGGCGCAAGAGGCGGAAGAAAATATGCAGAAGAAGCATTGGCAAAAGGAGAGAAGCACATATTTGCTTTGGAAACAGATGCAGGTGGCTTTACACCAAGAGGATTCGGTTTCTCCGGACCGGAACAGCAATATCAAAAAATGCTAAGCTGGCAAACCTTGCTTTGTCCTTATGGCGGATGCGAAATAGACAGAGGTGGCGGCGGTACGGATATTGGTCCTTTGGCAAGAACGCAAAATACTCCTGTAGCAGAATTTCTCCCCGATTCTCAGCGTTACTTCGATTTGCATCATGCACGTAACGATATATTTGAGGCGGTAAATAAAAGAGAGCTTCTTTTAGGAGCTGTTAATATGGCTGCATTAGTTTATCTGGTAGATAAGTACGGGTTATAAGCCATCGTTTATTATCAACTAAATAAGGTTGTAGTTTTAAACAACAGGATACAAAAAAAACTTTCAACATAGTATATTACATGGGCATAATTCTTTTAATATAATAGTTTACAATCATTAAATCATTTTATATGGGAAGGTTTATAGGATTTATAATACTCATCCTTATTATTGTTGGTGGCGCCTGGTTTTACTGGAAATTTTATTATACATATAGCGATGGTAACCGCAGTGGTTTGCTGCAAAAGTTTT
>JAICTW010000831.1 GCA_025936195.1 Flavisolibacter sp. | reverse complement strand
GAAAGTATTGATAAACTAAATATTGTTCCGGAAGATATTGGAAGAGCATTACTCAATCTTTTTAATAACGCTTTTTATGCAACGGCTGAAAAGAAAAAGGTTGCAGATGAAAACTATAAGCCGCTTGTTTCTGTTTCAACAAAAAAATTAAGTGATAAAGCAGAAATCATTATAAAGGATAATGGAAACGGCATTCCGCAAAACATTGTTGATAAAATATTTCAACCATTCTTTACAACAAAACCCACGGGGCAGGGAACGGGATTAGGTTTAAGTTTAAGCTACGATATAATCACCAAAGAACACAATGGGACAATAAAAGTTGAAAGCCAGCCTGATGATAAAGAAGCCATGACTATATTTATAATACAATTACCAATTGGTTGATATGAATCAACAGGAAGAACTACTGCTTAAAAAAACTGCTCTTGAAAAGGAATTAGCAGAAAAAAACCGCGAACTGGAAATTGAAGCTTCATTAGAAAGAGTGCGTGCCATTGCTTTATTGATGAAAGAACCAGCCAACATGCTTGAAGTGTGCAGTGTTATTGCAAAAGAGTTGAACAAACTTGGTGTGAAGGAAATAAGAAATGTACAAACTGCCATCTTTTATAAAGAGAAAGGCACATACATGAACTATGAATATTATGCTAAACATGATAAAACTTTCATCACCGAAACAAGTTATACAAACAGTGAAATGCATACTGCTTTCGCCACGCAAATGATGAAAGGCGCCGGCGAATTTTTTGTTAGTCATATGAAAGGAGATGAAGTGAAAGACTGGATCGCTTATCAAAAAACAACGAATGTTTTTATAGACGATTATTTATATACAGCATCATCACTTAATTATTACTGGTTTTCACTTGGCCCTGTTGCTTTAGGCATATCAACCTATGAACCATTAAAAGAAAATGAGACAAATCTTTTCAAGCGCTTTCTGAAAGTTTTTGAATTAGCGTACCGCAGGTATTTGGATATTGAAAAAGCAGAAGCACAGGCAAGAGAAGGGCAAATAGAATTAGGACTGGAAAGAGTAAGAGCAAGAGCAATGGCCATGCAAAATTCAGATGAATTAAATGAATTGATAGGTAGTGTATTTACTGAATTAACAAAGCTTGATATTGTTCTTACAAGATGTGTGATATTGATCTATGAAGGCATAGAAAAAGGAGTTCGTTGGTGGATGGCAAATTCTGAAGCTCCTTCAACCCCAATGAATTTTTTTGTTAAGTATGCCGACCTGCCTTTTTTCAATGAATACATAAAAGGATGGCAGGATAGGTCATTGAAATGGCAGTATATCCTGGAAGGTGCAAACAAAATAAAAACAGATGACTTCCTGTTTAATGAAACCGAGCTTTCAAAATTGCCGCATTTTGTGATAGAGGGAATGAGAGCTCCGAATCGTGTTTACCTGAATGCCTCATTTAATAATTTTGGAAATCTTACTTTGGCAAGCCTTGAGCCATTGTCGAATGAACATTTTGATATACTACTTCGCTTT
>JAICTW010000294.1 GCA_025936195.1 Flavisolibacter sp. | reverse complement strand
TTTCCTTCAGCCTATAACAACCAGGTGGCATTGGCTAAAAGTAAATTGCTGGACAGGAGTAATAGTTACAACAAGCCCGACACCATTACGTATGTTGATAAATTGCCTATCCAGTTTAAGGGAAAAAATGGATTTGTATTCTTCTTCAAATACAAAAACAAAAAAGATGACAATACATGGAAGCTGGCAAGTGTGGGGATGGTTCCGGCAGATGCCAAAAAGATCGAGTACAATTTGAAAGGAGAAAAATATTGGGTGAAACGCCAGTATGATTTTACTGATCTCACCAACACTACAGTTGAAAGCGATCAACCTATAAGCGAGCAATTGAAAAAAGCGTTGAAGCGAATGCAATATTCCAAAAGAAACAGCGCAGCGGAGTTTTACAAGAATGAAGATAAAATGGGTGGTGATTATTATCCTACGTTCAATCTGGGACAATAATTCAATTGCATTTATTACTACCGGATAATTGGAATGGCTTCGATTAATTCTTTGGTATAGCGGTTTTGCGGATGGTGATAAACATCTTCTGCCAAACCGCTTTCTATTATCCTGCCTTTATGCATTACCATGATGCGGTCGCACATATAACGCACTACAGAAAGATCGTGTGAAATAAAAAGCATGGTAAGTCCCAGATCATTCTTAAGATCATTCAGCAAATTCAATACCTGTGCCTGCACACTTACGTCCAGAGCAGAAACAGATTCATCGCACACAATAAAACCAGGGTTCATAGATAAGGCTCTCGCAATAACAATGCGTTGTCTTTGGCCGCCGGAAAATTCATGAGGGTAACGGTTCATCATGTTGGGCGAAAGGCTGACACGTTCCAGCAATTCCGCAACTTTCTTTTTTCGTTCACGAATTGTTTGCGCAACGCCTGTAGTCTTCATGGGTTCTGCAATAGCATCGCCAATGGTTAACCTTGGGTTCAATGAAGAATACGGATCCTGAAAAATCAGTTGAACATTTTTTCTCAGATTTTTTAATTGCTCTTTGGAAAGTTGAGTAATGTTTAAATTGCTATAAGTAATTTTTCCGGAAGAAGGTTCGATCAATTGCAGCAATGTTCTTCCCAATGTGGTTTTGCCGCAACCCGATTCGCCAACCAAGCCCAGGGTTTCTCCCTTAAAAATTTTAAAGCTTACATCATCAACCGCAGTAAAGTAAGTTTTTGGTCTGCCTAATAAATTGATTTTGCCCGGAAACCGTACAACAAGATTCTCTACTTGCACAAGGGGGAAGTCGGATGTAAAAGCTCTTACTTCAGGCTTCTTACTTTCGGATTCAGGCTTCTTCTCTAAAAAATCACTCACGGTTGGCAAGCGTTCATTCTTTGGATGCAAGGCCGGCCGGCAGGCAATCAAAGCTTTTGTGTAAGCATGTTGCGGATCATCGAAAATAGTTCGTGTTGCATTCTGTTCTACAATTTCTCCTTTGTACATGATGGCTACACGATCGGCAATTTCAGCTACTACGCCTAAATCGTGTGTGATGAAGATCACACCCATGTTTTGTTGTTGCTGCAATTCTTTAATTAATTGCAAAATGGCTTTTTGTACTGTTACATCCAGGGCTGTTGTCGGCTCATCGCAGATTAATAAAGAAGGACGGCAACACATAGCCATCGCGATCATCACTCTTTGTTTTTGGCCGCCACTTAATTCGTGTGGATAACGGTCGAAAATTTTTTCGGGTTGCGGAAGCTGTACTTTTTCAAACCATTCAATTGTTTGCTTCTTTGCTTCTGCAGTGGAAATTTTTTTATGGACCAGCAAAGCTTCCATTACCTGTTTGCCACAACTCATCACAGGGTTCAGTGAGGTCATCGGTTCCTGAAAGATCATAGCGATCCTGTGACCACGTATCTGCTGAATATCTTTTGAAGAAATATTTGAGAGATCAACAACAACACTACCATCTTCAGAAAATAAAATCTTTCCGTTGGCGTAGTTGGCAGGAGGTTTGGGCAATAGCTGCAAAATGGAAAGTGAAGTAACTGATTTCCCTGAACCGCTTTCTCCCACAATAGCGAGTATTTCGCCGCGATTCACCTGCAGTGAAATATTTTTTACAGCATGTGTTGTTTGCTGATCGCTGATGAAATCAACAGATAAATTTTCTATGCTGAGTAAGGGCTGCATTCTTATTTTATACAAGGAGCGTTTAGAACCTTGATGGATAATTTTTTGGAAGGAGTGGGATAATAGGCCATGCACACCATGCAATTCTGAACAGATGTGGTATCTATTGTAAAATAAAATTCATCACCTGCTTTCAATGAATCGGGAAAGGTGCAACGACTGCCCAAACCAAAAACATTGGTGTAATTCTTTCCCGTGCTTTCATCAGTCCATTGTGCAACTACCATTGATGTATCAAAGTTTTTGCTTTGCACGCTAATGGTATAATTCATGCACAGCGCTTTAATTTCCAGTTTGCCTTTGTAACAACCTTCGGGGAGTTTCTGGTCTTTGCAGGACTTTGCGGAAGCGCTTACAAAAAACAAGGAAGCCAGTATCAGCAATAGTTTCATTATTGTTTATTTTTTCTTATTGCATCAAGACGATTAAAATCTCAGATGGCGGACCGTCAGACCGTTATTGATCAATTGTTTTAAAGAATCAATACCGATCTTCAAATGACGTTCTACAAATTGCTCGGTAACTTTTCTATCGCTTTCTTCTGTTTTCACGCCTTCGGGAACCATGGGCTGATCGCTTACTAACAACAAGGCGCCGGTGGGAATTTTATTATGAAATCCTACAGCAAAAATAGTTGCAGTTTCCATGTCAATGGCATAAGCTCTTATTTCATGTAAATACTCTTTAAAATGATCGTCATGTTCCCATACGCGGCGGTTGGTTGTGTAAACGGTTCCTGTCCAGTAATCCACAGCGTAATCGCGAATGGTGGTGGATATAGCCTTTTGCAAAGCAAATGCAGGCAGTGCCGGAACTTCCGGAGGAAAATAATCATTGGAGGTTCCTTCTCCGCGAATAGCAGCAATAGGAAGAATGAGATCGCCCAATTTATTGCGTCTTTTTAATCCACCACATTTACCAAGAAACAAAACGGCTTCCGGTTCAATGGCTGTAAGCAAGTCCATAACGGTTGCAGCAGTAGGACTTCCCATTCCAAAATTGATGATGGTAATTCCGTTGGCAGTGGCGCATTGCATAGGTTTGTCGGTGCCCACAATATCTACATTATGCCATTGTGCAAAAAGGTTTACATAATTACTAAAGTTGGTGAGCAAAATATATTTTCCGAAATTTCCCAGCGATTCACCCGTGTACCGGGGCAACCAGTTCTTTACAATATCTTCTTTCGTCTTCATGCTACGAATTTAATCATTAGGTTTGAAGCATGATCGTTGTGCAGTATCCCGAACCAAAATTCAAATTGAAAAACGAAAATGGTAAGCAATACATTTTTGATGCTATCCGTAAAATATGGTTGCTGTTAACAGAAGAGGAATGGGTGCGGCAGAATTTTGTGAATTATCTTATCACGCAACTGAATTATCCTTCCACGGTCATAGCTATTGAAAAGGAGATCCGGCTGAATGAATTAAAAAAGCGTTTTGATATTTTGGTTTACGACAGGGAACATAAACCCTGGATGCTGATTGAATGTAAAGAACCAAAGGTTGATTTAAGTGAAAATGTATTACAACAAGCATTGCGTTATAACATCAGTGTTCCGGTCTCTTTTATTGTTATTACTAATGGAAAGACAACAGTAGGATGGAAGAAAGAAAGAGAATTAAAGTTATTGAATGAAATGCCGGAGTGGGAGTGAGTATTTTGGATTGGCTTTAATTTTGCGCTTAACCATTGAGAATATAATGAAGTTGACATTGTAAGTAGCTTCCTACCCTGATGTTCATTTATCTTGATTGCCTCGTAAACTCTAATTTAGAATCTTCAGAATCACTCCAATTTGTTGAGATGGAATTCAGGACCAGGTTTGTACCGTTAAAAGAAACTACTTCGTAAATATTAATTCTTGGTGGACAATTTTCATTTATTCTTTTTATACTTTTTGTCATAAATGTTGTATTGCCTAACCAGCGTAGCCTTAAAGTGTCGGGATCAAAACAAGCGATTTCATTTGTCCAGAGAACTATATTTTTATTAATAAAGTCAAAACCTGCGCAGCCCGATTCAGCTAAAATAAAGCGTCCCGAGATTATGCCTGAATAATCCACTGCTTTAGCAGTAATGTCGGATTCCGGAATAAGCCGGGGGGTAGATGCAGGCCTTGTATGTTCATTGCAATTACAGGCGCAAATAAATTCAATAAGCAGTAGGGAAATAAGTAATTGTTTCATAACCGGTTTAGATAAGAGAATACATAAATTTGAGATAGCGTAATTCGTGTTGAAAAGAATATATAGACCTAAGCCAATGTTTTTACTCAATCTAAGCTACGGCAACTATTAATCTAATTGCCTGGGTAGTGAATTTCCATAATGCACAATAGAATTACAGAACGCTGAAGTGAGTGACACAACAGGTGTTTAATAGTAGCAATGCAGCTAAGTGCATAAAAAATCACTCCTGAAAAAAGAGTGATAAACTAAACAATTCCTATTGTAAGCTTCCCCTTTTTTCGTGCCATTCAAAAGTATAAAATTGAATAGTTTTTAGTAATTCTAGGGAAACGGATTAATAAATTCCAGCGGTGGAACATAGCCCAGCGACTTGTGTGGTCTTGAGCAGTTGTAATCCATT
>JAICTW010000538.1 GCA_025936195.1 Flavisolibacter sp. | reverse complement strand
CGAAATGGCATAGGCTTGTGTAATTTCTTCAGGCCAGTAATTATGCAGGGGTATTTTTAAATATTCTTTCAGGTTATTAAAATAAACGGACTTGTCCGATTCCCATATTCTTGAAAGAGGCAAACTATTTTTTAAGATTTCGCTTTGCTGAACGGACAAGATAGAAGCTTCCAACTCAAGTGTGTGATTGTTTACCGTATACAATGAAGCAAAAGGAATGTCCTCGGGAAAAGACTTTATAAAATTGATCGTTTGGGTAAACAGTTCCTTTTTGGAATGAGCATCCGTTATGTTTATAGCAAGGTCTTTTAGAAATGCGGTTCTTCTTTCACTGATAACACGATAGGTTGTTTCGATAACGGCATTGAAAACGCCTTCCACCCGGCCCTCTTCTCCGTAAACAGGCGTGAATGTAAAATCAAAATAACATTCTTCCGTATAGCCATGGCGGTGCATGGGTAGTAAAGCATCTTTAGAACCGCCGGGCTTGCCGCTAAAAGCTTTTTCAAACTGCGATTCAATAGCTTCCCATATATCAGGCCATACCTCCTTTGCTGTATGTCCCAATGCCCATGGATGTTTATTGCCGGGAATAGAACTCCAGGCATCATTATAAACTAATGTAAGATCCCTGCCCCAGTAAATAGCGATAGGAAAATTGGAATTCAAACAAATACTTACGACGGTGCGAAGACTTTGCGGCCAGGTATCTACCGGACCTAAAGGTGTTTTTGACCAATCGTATCCACGGATTCGTTGTCCCATTTCACCACCACCCGATAAAAACTCCGGCACAGGAACTGATTGCTCAACTTCAGATGTTCGCTTCATGGTTAAGGGAAATTGAATTGAAGATAAAGCAAAAATACACTCGCTTATATTGTTTCTTCATTTTCAAATAAAGGATTTTTCTACGGGGAAAAATCTCTTGTTAACTTGCATTTATGAGCGAGCCATCAAAAATTTGGGAAAGTAAAATGCTGATCCGTTTTCCCGATTGCGATCCTTTCAATCATTTGAACAATGCCCGTTATATTGATTACTTTATCAATGCACGGGAGGATCAGATCATGACCAATCTGAATTTTAATATTTATCATTTTGCAGCGCAACAAGGAATGAGTTGGGTGGTGAGCAAGAACCAGATTGTTTATTTGAAGCCTGCGTTTTTAATGGAAACCGTGGTTATTGATTCCACACTATTGCAATTGGGAGAGAAAGACGTGTTTGTAGAAATGAAAATGTGGAATGAACGAAAGGATAAACTGAAAGCTGTGTTGTGGAGCAATTTTGTTCACATCAATATGAAAACACAAAAGCCGGAACGGCATTCAGAAGAGTTGATAAAGATGTTTACGCCTTTTGAAAATCCTCTTCCAAAACCCGTCAGTTTTGATGAAAGAATAGAGCAATTGAGAAGCATGGTTTGAACTGGCAATTCTGCTGTTATACTTTGCTATTTGCCTTATGCATGCAAAACCGGTGCATTTCTCCTTCGTTCTGATACGACACAGACAATTGATGCGTGTCGGCAATTCGTTTAACAATGGCCAGTCCCAATCCTGTAGATGCATTGCTATTTTTTGCTGAAGCGGTAAACCGTTTGAACAATCGTTGGGGATCTATGGATTGTTGTTGAGAAGTGTTGCTGATACAGTATTGTTGATTCGTGATGGAGATGATCAGTTTTCCTCCGTGATAATTGTACTTAATAGCATTGCCCATTAAATTGCTGATCAGCGAATCGGCTAAAAAAGGATGAAGCTTTACTTCAAAAGCCTCTGCAAAGTAGGTTTCCACTTCAAGCTGTTTTTCCTTGATGATCTCATCAAAAAGATGCAGATATTTTTTGGTGGTTTCTGTAAGATCAATAAAGTTGATGGCTTCGTATTGCTGGTTTTCTATTTTGGCAAGCAGCAACAGGGATTGATTCAGTTTGCTTAAGCGATGCAAGGCAGTTGTTGCCTGTATAATGGATTCTGTTTGGGATGAAGTTAAAGTTGTATCCTGTAATAGCAATTCCATTTTGGTTTGGGCAACGGCCAGCGGCGTTTGCATTTCATGTGCAGCATCTTCGGTAAATTCTTTCATGTTCACATAATCGCTGTGAATTTTATTGACCATTGTATTTAGGGAAGCATTCAACTCATTGAATTCTTCTGTATCTGTTTCTTCAAAATGAATGGTGGACATTTGCGGTAATTCAATATTCCTGATCTTTTGCAATGACCTTTGAAAGGGTTGCCATAATCGTTTACTGATGATCCAGTTAAAGAGAAGTGTAACAAACAACAATCCTGCAAAAACAAGAAGCATGATAATGATGATGTTGGTGATTAAAGCCAGCTTTTGTTCCTGCGATTTCCTGATCATGATCTGGTAAGCCGTTCCATTGATGTTTACCACATCATTCAATTCGCGAAAAGGAATTTGTATTTTATCATTGGCTTTATTGTTGTAAATGGTGGAGAGCTGCGGATACTGCGTCACTTCTTTATCGGTTGGATAAATCAACAACTCTGGTGTTTGTAAAATAAAACGGCTGCCGTTAAGGGTGCTGGCTTCCAAATAGTTCACCCATTGCACTTCTTCATTCACCAGTTCTTTGTCAGCTCTTTCATTGATTTGTTTATTGAACTGCCCAAACAAAAGATAACCGGCAAAGGCCAGTAAAGGCATCATGGCCAGTAAAAAGTACAAAGTGGTTTTTGTCAGTAATCGCATGTCCGCTTTTTTAATTTACTCAAAAATTCGTTTGCTTCACATCAGTTTTCCGTAAAACGGTAACCCACGCCATGAACGGTTTTTATATAATCACCGGCACTTGCGTCAATCATTTTTTTACGCAGGTTTTTTATATGCGTATAAATAAAATCGTATTGGCTTACCTGTTCGTATTCATCGCCCCAAACATGCGCGGCAATAGAGGCCTTGGTTAATACACGTCCGCGGTTGGCAATAAAATATTCCAGCAGTTGATATTCTTTCTCGGTTAGCTCCACTGCTTTTCCACTAACGCTTACTCTTTGCCCTTCCGGATCTAATTTGAT
>JAICTW010000500.1 GCA_025936195.1 Flavisolibacter sp. | reverse complement strand
ATTTCAAAGAAGTGGTTTATCCTGTGCTTAAAGATTTTGCTCCTTTTGCAAATGGTAACTGGGATGCTGCTGCGATAAAAACAGTCATGGCAATAGCAGTTTTTTGTAATGACAGGCCGATGTTTGAAAGAGCGTTACGATATTATGTAAATGGCAAGGGCAATGGCCGGCTAACGCATTATATTATCAATGATACCGGTCAGTTACAGGAAAGTGGGCGTGACCAGCAACATAGTCAGTTAGGCATAGGACTGCTTGCTGAAAGTTGTGAAATTGCCTGGCATCAGGGATTGAATCTGTATAGTTACGATGACAATCGCCTTTTAAAAGGATTTGAATATGTTGCTAAATATAACTTGGGCAATGAAGTGCCCTTTTCTGAAACGTTTGACAGGACGGGTAAATACCATCATACAGTTATTTCAACCAAAGGCAAAGGCAATTTACGTGCTATCTACGAGCAGGTATATAATCACTTTGTAAACAGGATGGGAATTCCGGCACCCTATACTCAACAGGCTGCAGAGAAAGTAAGGCCTGAAGGCCCAGGAAGGCCGGGTGCAGATCACCCGGGTTATGGTACGTTATATTATAGTATTGCTCCTTCATCAACAAATGATTTTTTTTCCGAAATTCCTGCTTCACCGGCGGCAATTATCATTAAAGGTTCTGTAAAAGAAAATACCTTGAGATGGATTGCATCGATAGGAGCTACTGGTTATAATGTGAAAAGAGCAACTAAGAGTGGTGGCCCTTATTCAGTTATTGCCAAGAATATTTTAAGACCAAATTATACCGATAAAAAAGTAAAGCCAGGAGTAACTTATTATTATACAGTATCAGCCATTAATGGAAAGGGCGAAAGCGGAAATTCTTATGAGACTGCTATTACTGCCGGCTTGCGTTCACCATGGGAAAATAAGGATATAGGGAAAGTCAGGGTTCGTGGTTCAGTGAATTTTGATGGTTCAGTTTACCGGATAGAAGGGACGGGAATGGGCATTGATAGTTTGCATGATGAATGTCAATTTGTTTATAAATCTTCAAATGGAGATGATGAAATAACCGCGAGGTTTGTTCCGCAACCTGCTTCGCAATTTTCTCAAATGGGATTAATGATGCGTACAGCATTAACTGAGGAGGCTTCTTTTGTTTCTTTATTAATTTACCCGCAAAAAACTGAACAAATAGAAGCTCCTGTATGGCAGGAAAAATTGCTTATAAAAAACAAGCAAAAGACTGAAACAAATATGAATCAAACACCTTATTCGTTAAAAGCACCTGCTGTTTCGTGGGGTCGATTAACTGGTTATGTTTGGCTTCGTTTGCAACGGAAGGGAAACACGTTTACGGGTTATACGTCTTATGATGGTAAAGAATGGATCAAGATAGGAACTGAGATAGTGCCGCTGAAAAAATCTTTGTTGATAGGAATACCGGTTGCATCAGGCATTAAAACTGTTTCTACCATTTTACAATTTGATAATGTTTCAGTAAAAAATCTTCAATGAAACATTACGATTAATTTAAAAAATTCATAAAGATATTTTCACAATGAAGAGAAGAAATTTTATCAACGGAATGAGTGCTATGTCTGGTATGCTTATAATGGGTAAGGAAATCACAAAAAATTTTTCACGAGTAGTATTTAAAGAACCTTTTCCCGACATTTGGAAATTTACTTCGCCACAATGTACTCGAAATAATAGCGGAAAGTATCTGGATGTTACCAGCGGTTCTACTGCCTATGGGGCCAATATCGAGATCTGGCAAAACAATGGCGGCAATAATCAGAAGTTCACATTCACGCTTATCGACAGCAATTACTTCCGCATAACGGCTGTGCATAGTGGTAAAGTGTTGGATGTTGCCAGTAGTTCTACTGCCGATGGGGGCAATGTACTACAATGGTCATGGAATGGAGGTAACAACCCAACAGTGGAAGCTGGTACGTGAGCAATGCAGATGTTACAAAAAAACAGAAAACATTGTTGAACCGCAAACGCTTGATCGGTCCAAAGATTTATTGTTCTATCCAAATCCTGTCACTATTTAAATGAGAGAAAAATGAAAAGAAGAACATTACTAAAAGGAATGGCAGCCACAGTGCCTTCACTATGGTTATCCCGTGCATTAGGCAATGATTTTTTACAGGCAGAACATTCAAGCGAACCCATTGCAAAAGGTACATTCAAACCGACATGGGAATCCTTGCAGAATTATAAAACTCCGGAATGGTATCGTGATGCAAAATTTGGAATGTGGGCACATTGGGGACCGCAATGTCAGCCGGAAGCAGGCGATTGGTATGCAAGATATATGTACCAGGAAGGTTCACGACAATATAAAATTCACCTGGAAAAATATGGCCATCCTTCACAGTTTGGATTCAAGGATGTGATCAATACATGGAAAGCAGAGAAATGGGATCCCGAAGAATTAGTGAACTTGTATAAAAATGCAGGTGCGCAATACTTTATGGCGATGGCCAATCACCATGACAATTTTGACATGTATGATAGCAAATATCAAAAGCATTGGAACGCTACTAAGATTGGTCCAAAAAAAGACATCATCGGTGGTTGGGCAAAAGCAGCAAAGAACAATGGACTTCCATTTGGCGTAAGTGTTCATGCATCACATGCTTGGCGCTGGTATGAATCAGCAAAACGCTCCGATAAGAATGGTCCATATGCGGGTATTCCCTACGATGGTAATTTGACAAAAGCAGATGGAAAAGAAAAATGGTGGGAGGGATTAGACCCGCAAGAGTTGTATGCACAAAACCATCCTTTGAGTGAAAAAAGCTGGGATAATGGCTTTATTCACAAACAATGGAACTGGAATAATGGCGTTTGTCCGCCAGACAAAGCCTACATTGAAAAATTTTACAACCGCACGGTTGATCTTATCAACAAATACAATCCGGACGTTCTTTATTTTGATGATTCGCAGCTTCCATTCTGGCCAATCAGCGACGCCGGCTTGCGCATCGCTGCACACATGTATAACAAGAGCATTAAAGAACATGGTAAGCTTTGTGCAGTGATTAATGGAAAAATTTTAGATGAGAACCAGCGCAAAGCATTGGTTTGGGATATTGAACGGGGACAAGCTAACGACATTCAACCGCTCCCATGGCAAACTGATACCTGCATTGGCGGCTGGCATTACGAAAGAGAATTGTATAATCGCAACGGTTACAAGACACCAAAGACAATCATTCAAACCCTGGTTGATATTGCGAGCAAGAATGGCAATTT
>JAICTW010000161.1 GCA_025936195.1 Flavisolibacter sp. | reverse complement strand
CAACCATTTTTAGATGTTGCAACGGCAACAACATTGTAGAGTTCTGCAGAAGAATAGGTTTGAGGCAGAACATTTTTTTGAGAGGAAGATTGGCCGTTTCCAAAATTCCATTGCCAGTTCAATTCAGAAGCGATTCCTTTTTTCACTTCACTATTGAACTGAAGTGAAGCCGGAACACAAACTGCCGTATCTCCACTGATCACAATCTGCGGCGATTCCAGAATTTTTATCGTGTCGGCAAGTGTGGCCGTATCGGTACAGCCGTTCAGTGTTGTTGCAATTAGCTGAACAGAATAAGAACCAACAGTTGCATACGTATGCGAAGGATTGATTTCATTGCTGATGCCTCCATCGCCAAAGCTCCACTGGTATTTGGTGATGTAATCGTTGGCTACAGTTGTATTCCCGAACTGCGCAGTGCCTACCGTACAAAAACTATTGGTGTTGACTTCAAAGGATGCAGCAACAGAAGAAACTTTTATCGTGTCCTTGCCAACAATGGGCACACTGCATCCGCCGGCATCAACCAAAATAATTTTTGGAATGAACTCACCTGGTGTGTTATAGGTGTGCGAAGCAGAAGAGCCATCAGCAGACGAAGTGACTCCATCACTAAAATCCCAAACAAAGGAAGCGGCGTTTTGCGTAGTGGCGGTAAAGTTTACCCTTAAAGGTTTGCAACCGCTTATAGGCGTGTAGCTGAAATTTCCTGAAGGTCCTTTCACTACAATCTTCTGCATGGCCGTATCGGTGCAGCCGCCGTTTGACGTAATTATTTGCTTTGCATAAAAAATTCCTGCCGTGGTATAATAGTGCGATGGATTTTCCAATAAGGATGTATTGCCATCACCAAAGTCCCATTTGATGTTAATGTAGTTGCTTGCCTTGTTGGTGAAATGAACCATCAATGGTGGACAGGTCCCAAAAGAATCGGAAACACTGAATTGTGCTTTGGGCAAGCTAATAGTAACATAATTATTTTTAGTGACAGAATCCTTGCAACCATATTTATCTATAGCTACAAGGCTGATATTGTAAGCACCTGTATTGTTGTATTGATGTGAAGGGTCTTTAGTGTTTTGCTTTCCGCCATCTCCAAAACTCCATTGATAGTTTAAATCGTATCCTGTTGACTGATTGATGAAATGAATTTGCTTTCCAACACAGGATAAAGAATCCGGAGAATAAAATTCCGCATGCGGCTGAGCAATGATTACCGCATTGCTATTGATTGATTCATTCCTGCATCCGAATCCATCCTCTACTGTAAGTGAAACAGAGTATTCACCGCTTTGTGCATAGCTGTGATGAAAAGGAGCTAATGAAAGTGAATCAATTGTTCCATCGCCGTAGTTCCATATCTGTTTTACTATTGCATGTGAGCCATCCGTAAACGATGCGTCTGAAAACTTAATGTCGTTATTGATAAAACAAGAAACTGCTTTGCTTACACTGAAATTTGCTGTAGCTCCGTGCACATTTATTTCTTTGAAAGCAGAATCGGTACAACCCAGTATATCTGTGATCTTCAAACGTGCCATGTACTTTCCTGTTTTTGAAAATGAATGTGAAACAGATGCAGCGGCTGATGATGTGGTGCCATCACCAAAATCCCATTGCCAGTTCACAACATTTGCGGTATTGATGGAAGGAGAAGAAAAATGAATTTCATTTCCCTTGCAGATAGCTTCTTTATCTGCAACAATCGCTGCATGTTCGTCCACTACATACACCGTGTCCCAGTTCACATTGGTGCAGGTTTCATTGGCAACATAAAGCGTCACTTTATAAATACCGGGCTTTGCATAATTATGCAAAGGATTTTTTTCTGTTGAAGAACTGCCGTCGCCAAAATCCCATTGCCATGTGGTAGCACCATAAGAGGCATTGGTAAATTCCTTTGTGAATTTATCGGCGCAAGTTCCTCTTATCGAAAACTGCGAAACGGGTGGAAGAATGTTGACAACATTCTCTTTGTGTATCGTATCTGCACAGGTATTACTCCAAACGATTAGTGTAACAGAAAATTTTCCGGTGCCATCAAATACGTGTGCAGGATTTTGTTTTTCTGAACTAAGACTATCGTCAAAATCCCAGAACCACTGATCTACATTGCCTGTGCTTTTGTCGGTAAACTGAACGGGATTGGCATTACAAACTTCTGGCGGAAAGGCATTGAAATCGGCGTGAGGCTTATCACCAACACGCACTGCATTTTTGATTATAACAGAATCGAAACAACCATTAACCGTAGTAACGATCAGCGTAAAATCATAATTTCCCGCAACAGTATAAGTATGTGCTGGATTGCGTTCATTGCTTGTAAGGCCATCACCAAACTTCCATAAATAAGAAGCAATGGGTTTGATGGAAGAAATTGTTGCTGTTGGATGAACCGTCACCGGATTACAACCAGTTTGCGGAACACCATTGATAGTAATTAACGGCTTTTGGATCTTTATCCAATTTGTTTTAACCAGAGTATCACTGCAGCCATTGGCATTGAACACAATCAGCTTCACTGTGTAGCTCCCTGTTTTTGTATAGGTATGAACAGGGTTTACCACTGTGGATGTTGTTCCATCACCAAACTCCCATTTGTATGTGTTGTTTCCTGATGTTTGATTGATAAACTGTACGGAAAAAGGAAGACTGCAGGAAAGAGAATCACTGGCAGTAAAAACAGGCCTTGTTCTTTTTACAACCCTGATGTTTTTTATGATGGAATCTTTGCATCCGCCAAAATCATTCACCAGTTTAATAACAAAGCTTCCTTGGGTGTTATACTTTTTTATTGGTGAAATGGAAGTGGAAGAACTGCCATCGCCAAAATTCCACAAAGCTTTTGAAGGAGTTGGTGAAGAAGTATTGTTAATGATGAATTCTTCTCCCACACAAACGGTTGTAGGCAAAACAAAATCAGAATGGCTGCCAGCATGGATCAAATCTTTTTTCTTCAAAGTGTCCGTGCAACCCTGTGCACTGGTTGCGATCAATGAAACGGTGTAAGTTCCATTTGCTTTGTACACATGCGAAGGGTTTTGCTCTGCAGATGTAATGCCATCGCCAAAATCCCAGAAATAAGTATTTCCTGATCCTGTTGTATTATTGAATTGAACGGTTGCCGGCGCTGAGCAAAGGTCGGATGCAGTGTAATTGAAATCGGCCCTGATCCCTTCGGTAACTTTTATGTATTGTGTTTTGCTTATTGCTTTTGAACAGCCATTGCTGTTCGCTACTTTCAACGTAACAGAATAATTTCCTGCTGCTGTATAAACATGCGAAGGATGTTGAGAGGAAGAAAGAGCACCATCACCGAAATCCCATTGCCAGCTGGTGAGGCTTCCGTTACCTGCTGTACTTGCATCGCTAAACTGAACCGGCATGGGAAAACATCCTGCTGTATCCGATGCAGTAAAGCCAGCGACAGGATTGCCATACACGGTAATGAACTGTTGTTTTACAATAGAATCAACACCTGATGCATTGCGGACAACAAGTTTTATTGTGTAGGTACCCGGATTAAAATAAGTGGCTGATGGATTTTGCAAAGTAGAAACCACTCCGTTGCCAAGATCCCAGCGCCATTGCGCAGGATTTCCCGAAGACTGATCGGAGAAATAAACAATCAGAGGAGAACAGCCGCCTTGCGATGTAGCCTTAAAATCGGCCCGCAACTGTGCCGATGCAGAAATGCTGCACAGTAAAATAAAAGCAGCGAAAGAACAAACAAGGTTCTTCCTATTGTGGTTCATAGGTTGGTTTTAAACTAGGATTTGGATTTGAATTAAAAGTAATAGGTATTTTTTCCTGAGCTTTCTCCGAAGTAAAAAATCCTTTCGATTTTAGGATTATTACTTAGAAAATTTAATGGAATACTAAGTAAGAGAAATTGGAAAATCTTTACTGCATCTACACTGATTTTATCAGCACATACTATTTCCAACTTGCTCAGCTAAGTGTTGACAACCCATATTCCGAAAAATTTTCCAAACACAATAGTTCTAACTTAGTTACACAATTAAAGCACATGCTCGATTTAGTTATAGAAGCAAGGAAGGCTTCCATTGCTCCCGGAATGGATGTTAAACGCATTCTTCCTTTCCGCCTTCGAAGAATGGTTGGACCTTTTATTTTTATGGACCATGCCGGCCCGGTTGATGTTCCTCCCTCCACAGTAAAAAAATTGGATGTGCTTCCGCATCCTCATATTGGACTTTCGACAGTAAGTTATTTGTTCGGCGGACAGGTAACACATCGTGACAGTTTGGGTGTTGAACAGATCATTCGTCCGGGAGAAGTGAACTGGATGACAGCAGGCAGCGGCATCGCTCATTCTGAAAGATTTGAAGATCCGGCGACACTCGCTGGAGGCAGTCTTGAAATGATACAAACCTGGGTGGCCCTGCCCGAAAAGGATGAAGAATCATCTCCGGCATTCGATAATTACAAGCCTGAAGAATTGCCTGTGTACACCGACAGCGGTATTTGGATGCGGTTAATAGCAGGCAATGCTTATGGTTTGCGTAACGATGTAAAAACCCATTCACCGCTCTTTTATATCCATGCCGTGCTGAAAGAAGGAACAAGGTTTGGATTACCAAAAGAACATTCCGAACGCGGCATTTACATTGCAAAAGGAAGTATAGAACTGAACGGCCAGGTATATCATGCAGGGCAAATGATGGTATTTACCAAAGGTGTTGATCCGGTATTGACTGCCAAAGAACCATCAACCTTAATGCTGCTTGGCGGAGAGCCTTTAGGCGATCGTTTTATCTGGTGGAATTTTGTTTCATCAAGAAGAGAAAGAATTGAACAGGCAAAAAATGATTGGAAAGAAGGACGAATACTGCTTCCACCCACTGATAATCTTGAATTCATTCCACTGCCGGAAGACAAATCGAAACCGGCAGGAATGCCACCGCCGGAAGTGCTTTCCTGAAAATAGTTTGGCCGGACCTAATCACACAGATCAAAACTTTTTCATTCCGGGATGAAGCATGATGTAGATATCTGTCACGCTTTGATTTTTTTCATGAACGATGATGCCTGTACAAATTTGTTGCTGATTGGCACTGGCAATTTCAAATGCAATTCCATTTTCCGTGGCGTCATAAATCATCATCTTTCTTCCATCTTCATTATACGACGCTGCTTTTTTCAATGAAGGAAATTTTTGTTCAATTGCTTGCAAAGAAGAATACACATGAATACTGTCCTGAGTAAAAAAGTTAGAGGAGGTAGTGCGTATCTGTTGAACTGTTTTGACTGTAAGGGTATTATCCTTGTAAGCGGTATAAACATTCAATACGGTGGCGTTGTTGTGTTCATCTCTTTTTCCCTTCCAGGTAAGCCAGGCTTTACCCATGGCAGCATCGCTCATATCGGGAGGGCCCAATACTTCCAAAGAAGAAACATCTTCATTCAACTTCACTTTTCCTATGCGTTCGCCGGGAACAATCAGTTGTGCAGTGTCCAGCAACTGTTCCCTGTTTTTGGGAATAAAATCAGCGTTTTTATCGGAATTCGTTTTGGTAGTATCGGGTTCAACTGTAGTATTATTGTTATTGGTACAGGAAATAAAAATCAAACTGAGGATGAACAACCATTTCATGATCTGCTTTTTATTAGTGCTGAAAAAATTGTACCGGGATACTATAGAGCAACTGTTACTGAAATGGACAGCTACTCTTTCCAACTGAAACAAAGCGGGTTTTGTTGTTTATCTTCATCGGCATGCATTGTTGTATAAAGAAATGGTTAATTAAATCGTTTCCCTTTGTGTTCCTGCCCGGAAATCCTGCTGCATTACAAATTTCTTTTACTTTTACCTTTTCAAACCCCAATGCTTCTGCATTTGACGAATGTATGCTTCATTAGAAAATACGATGCTTGTTGACCTGCTTTCCAAAGATGATGAGGAAGCGTTTACAGAACTTTACCACCGTTTTTGGCAAAAGCTATTTGCTATTGCTTATAACAGGCTTGCCGAAGTGGAAACAGCAGAAGATGTGGTGCATGATGTTTTTGCCGGACTTTGGAGCAACCGCCATAAAATTGAAATTGAATCTTTGGAAAATTACCTGGCAACAGCCACCAAGTATTTAGTGCTGGCAAAGATCAAGCGAAAAATAAAGGAACGCAGTTTTGCGGCTTCTATAGAAAGCACTCCTGTTATAGAAATGACTATTGAATCTTCAGTACACTACAAACAAATTCTGGAAAGAGTGCATCAGGAAGTGGAAGCTCTTCCCGAAAAATGCCGCCTGATTTTTAAATACAGCCGCAACGAAGGTTTGTCGGCAAAACAAATTGCAGGCCGTCTGCATCTTTCTCCTAAAACAGTGGAAAACCAGTTGAACAAAGCCTTAAGCCGATTAAAACCTTTGAGCCGTACATTCTTTCATCTTTTTCTGTTTCTCTGCTGGATAATCAGTTTTTAAAAAAATTTCCTTCCGTATAGGTGTTCTTCCTTCCTTCGAACACTTCTATAT
>JAICTW010000645.1 GCA_025936195.1 Flavisolibacter sp. | reverse complement strand
ATCATTTACCTGTGCAGCATTTTCTTCGGACGCGAAGCTGTTGAAGGAAGCATTTACACACAGGCCAAATCTTTTATCGGACCCGACTCGGCAGCACAGATCCAAACCATGATCAAAAACGCCACCATCAGTGGAAAGAATGGAATTGCCGCCACCATTGGCATCATTACTTTATTGATTGGCGCTACAACCGTTTTTGGTGAGATGCAGGATTCTATTAATAGTATCTGGGGCGTGAAAGCAAAACCTAAATCCGGCATCATGAAACTTTTGATGACAAGGCTGCTTTCGTTTGGTATGATTGCAAGCTTAGGCTTTTTATTGCTGGTTTCATTGGTGGTTACTACAGTTGTAGAAAGCATTGGCCAGCGTTTGGAAAGAATGTTCCCCGATATTGCAGTTGTGCTTCTTTACGTCTTGAATCTGATCATTACACTTGGTGTAATTACGGCCTTGTTTGCTATCATATTTAAAGTACTTCCCGATATACGAATAAAATGGAAAGCTATTTGGCCCGGAGCTATTGCTACAGCCGTTCTATTTATGATCGGAAAATTTTTGATCTCTGTTTACATCAGCAAAAGCAACGTAGGCAGCACTTATGGAACAGCAGGTTCACTGGTGATTTTAATTCTTTGGATTTACTATTCATCTATCATTTTATATTTTGGTGCAGAGTTTACCAAATCCTTTGCTTTGAAAAAAGGAGTTCATATTGTGCCCACTGAATATGCAGTATGGAACGAGGAGCCTGCAATTGCCGGAGCAAAACCTACTTCAGAAAAGCAGGAACGCATACCGCAACATCAGCCAAATTATGCTCCGGCAGATCACTCAACCCAAAATAAAAGAGAAGAGCATCCGTCTAAGAAAAAAGATACCAAACCGGGATTTGGAATGGTAGCTGCAGGATTGCTACTCTACTTTTTGAAATCGGCAAGAGAGCCCAACGAAAAAAGAAGCTAACAAAAGCTGTTGATTACATTATTATGGTAAATGAACACAAGCTAATAATTGCTTTTGGCTTATTAGATGCTCTGTTTTAAAAAATGCTGATAAGTTTTATTTTATTAAGCTACTAAGGTTGATTTTCTTTTGGATGGAAGTGCAGGTATTTGAATCAGAATTCTTTTTTGAACCACAAAGAACATAGAACACAAAGAACAAACACAAGATGAACGTCTGTGTGTCACCTATGTTTCCTACTGTGCCCATGTGTTTCAAAACTCTTTGAATAAAAGACTTTCAATTCGTGACGTAAAAAATAAAGCAGCCACTTAAAAAAACTAGCTGCTTTAAGGAATAACGGAAATAAGAAAGACTCTTGAGCCTAAGTCTCCCTTTCAGGGGGATAAGGGGCTTTCCTCAACGCCTTATAAATTTTAATAGCACTCATCAAAACAATTACAAACCCAACTAATCCTATTAATCCCCACAACCAGCTAATGCTCGATTTTACAGTGGCCAGCATAACGATAGGCACTAAAAAAATAGTAGCTACTTCATTCCAGATACGAAGCTGCTGAGAAGAGTAATTGAAAATATTTTTTGCCTGTTGTTTGTAAATAGCACGAAGCGTTAAATGATAAGCATAGAGCAAAACCACAAAAAAAAGTTTGATCAACAACCATCTTCCGGCAGGAGCCGTTAAGGTTTTATCCCAACCGCCATTCAGCATCACCCAAGGGCCAAATACCAATGTAAGAAATGCAGAAGGCACTGTAATGCCCAACCACAATCTTTTGATCATAATGTTAAATTGCCTGTGCAGAATGGACCTTTCCGGCTCCGGTTTGCTTTCGGCTTCTGCATTGTAAATAAACAGGCGGACAATATAAAACATGCCGGCAAACCAGGTAACAATAAAGATGATGTGAAGTGCTTTGATGTAGTTATACATGATCTATGATGCAAAACACAAAATTAAAAATGCAAACACGCTGATCGCATTTTTCATTCGATATTAATTTTTCGCTTCGTCCAAAATCATTTCATTATTGCCGCCCTCATATTCTTTGATCCATTTGGCAATGGCACTTACCCAAAGCGGATCAACGTTCAAACAGGGAATCACTTCAAACTTTTCTCCGCCGTTATGCAAAAAAATTTCTTTTCCCTGCTCTGCAATTTCTTCTAAGGTTTCCAAACAATCGCTTACAAAAGCCGGACAAACCACCGCTATTTTTTTTATGCCTTCTTTCGGCAGTTCTGCTAATTGCACAGCCGTGTACGGTTGCAGCCAGGGATCTCTTCCCAATCGCGATTGAAATGAAAACTGCCATTTCTCTTTTGGAATATTTAAACGTTCTGTTACAAGCTTTGTCGTAGTCCAGCATTGATGACGGTAACAATATTTATGTGCTTCGGAAGGAACATCGCAACAATCAGTTACTTTCAAACAATGTTGCCCGGTGATATCACCTTTATAAATATGCCGTACAGGAACACCATGATACGAAAACAAGATCAGATCATACTCATTTTGCAAATAAGGCCTGATGCTTTCGCACAAAGCCGTTAAATATTCTTCATTATCATAGTAAGGCTTAATAGT
>JAICTW010000815.1 GCA_025936195.1 Flavisolibacter sp. | reverse complement strand
GCGGTGCCGCTGGCTTCCATTCTTGCCGTGCGGCCATTGCGATGAATGAAAGCATCTTCTGTATGAGGCAAATGATAATGCACGATGTAACGTATGTTGGCTATATCAAGCCCGCGGGAAGCCAGGTCGGTTGTCACCAAAACATTAGTAGTGCCGTTCCTGAATTTAGACAACGCACTGTCTCTTTGTTGCTGTTCCATCCCGCCATGATAGAATTCGTTATAGATGCCCTTTTCCGAAAGTAATTTACTCGTGCGTTCTACCGCTTCGCGGTGATTACAAAAGACAATGGTAGAACGGTTTCCCAGATAACACAGCAATTGAAAGAGTGTTTCGAATTTGTCTTTATCGGGTGAGAACACGGTCTTTATCGCCAGCCCTTCTCTTTCATCTCCGGGCTTTAAAAAATTCATTCGTTTCGGATCGTTCAGCGCGATGAATGGTGGTATTTCTACTGCATCAGTTGCAGAAGTCAACATCCTTTTCTGAACATTCTTTAATGATTCAATAATGAATTTCATTTCTTCAAGAAAACCCAATTCTAATGATTTGTCAAATTCATCCAATATCAAAGTTTTGATGGAATCCACTGTAATATTTCCCCGGCGAATGTGATCGCCTATTCTACCCGGTGTACCTACGATCAGGGCTGGTGGCTGCACCAGGTTGTTTTCTTCAATTTCTCTTTTATGTCCGCCATAAGTTGCAGTGATCTTATTTCCGGTACCCATTCTTTTGAAAACATTTTCTATTTGCATCGCCAACTCGCGCGAAGGAACCACAATAAGCGCCTGTGTGCTTTTATTTTCTGCATCTAAGTTTTCGAGAATGGGTAACAGAAAGGCTAACGTTTTCCCGGAACCCGTGGCAGAAAGCAATACCAAATCTTCCTTTTCCCTGCTTGCTTTAATAGTAGCTTCCTGCATCTCATTCAGCGTGTCAATTTTTAAATTGGCCAGTATATTTTCTAAAGAATATGTTTTCTTTTTCATGGATGCAAAAGTAACGAAAGCACGGCGGCAAGATATTTTTCGTTTTCGGAGAAAATACTTTTTGATTTAGCACAGCAAAACAACAAATAAAGGCTATTCTTATTCTGAAGAATACGGTTTTACGGTCACTTAACCTTTATCTGCTTCAATGCTTCACCGGCTTCTTCTACCGGTCGCTGACAAGTTTTATTTTCACACACATAGATCATCGTTTTTCCTTTCATTAATTTATTCTCCAGCAAAGGAAGATCGCCTTCATTATTTCCACCGAGATAAACAGTACTAGGAAGATAATTTTTTTGCAACGCGGACAGTTTTTGCTGCCAATCATTTCCGACAATGGCGACTTCATAAGGTGGACGGATTTGCAGAGCCATTACCTGCGCCCAATTGCTGTAGTATCCCGGATTTTTTTGAATATCGTCTGAAACATTTTTTACCATTTGGATTGCCTGATCCTCATAATTTCCATTTTCGAAATATAGGCTCAGGAGCAAAAGATTTTTTGCCATCTCGCTATTTGACGAAGGAATTACATTATCTGAAACCTCCATCTTGCGGGCAATCAGGTTACTGAATTGATCATCCG
>JAICTW010000424.1 GCA_025936195.1 Flavisolibacter sp. | reverse complement strand
CTATAAAACAAATCCAAAAACGATGAACAGGTTCAAAATTGAGCTAAAATTCAGCAATTGATGAAAAGTGCATCAGGGTAAAAAATGATAATCCTCATCTTCTAATTTGCGCAGGTTCTCTTCCATTGTTTCTTCCGGCGTTTTCATGCTTTCGTAACGGAATTTTAAGGAAAGAGCATACCCATCCAAATCGGGAAACAAACTGGCACGGTGCAGATTCATTTGATTCAGCTCACGTAAGGCTTCTTTTTTAAATTTTGTAGGTATTTCAATTTTAACAACGGCCTTTTCAATATGATCTTTCAAAAAGTGAAGCTGTTCCATTAAAGGAACATCTGAAATGCCAGTACTGATGAAAACAGATTGTTGTAAAGAATATCTTCTATTCATGCGGAAAGGCTCAACAGGGAATACCAACCTTTTGTTGTTCTGATAAAAAACTTTTTCAAACAATTCTTCATTAATAAGGTTTTTGTTTTCTTTCAAAGCATGCCCAAATTCTTGCGATAAAATTTCCAGGGATTTCTTTTTAAGATAATTGATATTAACTGCCCATATTCCCACATTTCCATTATCATTTTCCCAACAAAACTCATAAGCAAAATACGCAGCGATGAATGGTGATTTGGTAAGATCAAGCAACCGCGTCGGCGCTCCGTGGTGCTGCATCAATGCAAGCCATTCGATTAGATGTTCCGGAGTCTCATCCTTTGATAAATAATTGCGTGCACCACGTTGAAACTCGGCTACAAACTCAGTTTCAATGCCTTTGTGAAAATGGATGAAATCAGTGCGTTCAATTGCATTGTTCAAGACCCAATTGGAACTGGCTTGTCCGCGGAATGCCCAATTCCCGGAAAACTGTTCTACAAAAAATTTGTAGTCGCGCCATTGTTGAAGTTGTATAACAGAATAATTATGCCCAGCCATCAATCTGAGCTACAAAAATTTCAAGCCAAACTATTTGCTGAAAGGATAATCATTCTCCTTTGAAGTAAGCCTGAGGTCGTTTTCATTCAGCAATCTGATGATTTCTTTCAACGATTGGGTCATTTCTTTCATTGCCTGGTAATTGGCATAATTGATCTGTGTATTTACCCAACGCACATAGATCGCTTCATTTTCGTAAGCATTGAGGCCGGTTTCCTGTTTGAAAAGCTCGGGTGTAAATGGTTCAAAATAATTTGGCATAAATAGTCAAACGTGTGTGTACATACGAATTTAAGAAACAGATGTCTATTTAACCTGCGTTGAGTTCCAGTTTTTCTTTACTAAGTAAATCTTCTTAGCAAAGGCAAGTTTTAATACAACCGTTCAAACTTTTTTTCCGATAGCACTGCCAATTATTTCGTAAGTTCCCTTAAACAAATTTCTATTATGAGAAAACTTGCCATCACACTCGTCTGCATTGCGGCCGGCGCATCTGTTTTTGCCCAAATTGATGCAGGCCTTTTCCGCTTCCCAGATGTATCAAAAGATCAGATTGTGTTTACCTATGCCAATGATCTTTGGGTAATGCCCAAGGATGGAGGAACTGCCATTAAACTCAGTTCTCCTTCGGGTGTTGAAAGCTATCCTAAGTTTTCTCCCGATGGAAAGAGCATCGCATTCACCGGCGATTATGATGGTAATAGTGATGTATATGTGCTACCAACTACCGGCGGTGTTCCTGTGCGTTTAACATCACATGGTTATCCAGACCGAGTGGTTGATTGGACAAACGATGGCAAAAGAGTTTTGTTCGCCTCATCAAGGGAAAGTGGCAAGGCAAGGTTCAACCAGTTTTATACTGTTGCATCCTCAGGTGGCGCTGCAGAAAAATTACCAGTGGGCTATGGCGAGTATGCTTCTTATTCTCCCGACGGCAAACAATTAGCATTAGTTTTTCGTACGCAGGTTGGGCGAAACTGGAAACGGTACCGCGGTGGTTGGAAGGCCGATATTCATATTTTCAATTTGCAAACATTGAGTGATCAAAATCTTTCGCAACCACAAGATGCAGGAAGTGAGTTTCCGATGTGGAATGGAAGTTCTATTTATTTTCTTTCCGATCGCGGACCTGAATTAAGAATGAACCTTTGGCGTTATGATCTTAATGCAAAACAATACGAGCAACTAACAAAATTTACAGATTACGATGTGCACTATCCTTCTCTGGGTCCGGATGATATTGTGTTTGAAGCCGGAGGAGAATTATATCTCTATAATATTTCTTCTAAAAAACAGAAACAGGTAAAGGTGAATTTAGTGAGCGACCGTGCTATGGTAAAGCCGAAAATTGAAACGGCAGAAAAGTTGATTCAATATGCTGGCATTAGTCCCGATGGCAACCGTGTTGTGTTTCAGGCCAGGGGCGATATTTTTTCAGTGCCTGCGGAAAATGGTTTTGTAAAAGACCTGACAAGGACTTCCGGTGCAGCCGAACGTTATCCTATGTGGTCGCCCGATGGAAAGTCCATTGCCTATTGGAGCGACGCTTCAGGAGAATACGAATTATATGTGTTGCAACCTGATAAAGAAAACTCTGCAAAAAAACTTACCAACTATGGTGCAGGTTACCGTTATGATGTATCGTGGTCGCCGGATAGTAAAAAACTTTCCTTCATTGATAAAGCCATGCGCATTGAGGTGTATGATCTAACAACAAATGAAACAACTGTTGTTGACAAAGCCTTGCGTTGGACACATGGAGAGCTTGAAGGTTTTAACAGCAGTTGGTCGCCCGATAGTCGCTGGCTTGCTTATTATCATGATTTAGATAATTACCACAATGCTGTTTTTATTTATGATCATGACACCAAAAAAACCAAACAGGTAACCAGTGGTTTTTATAATTGCAGCAATCCCGTTTTTGATCCGGAAGGAAAATACCTCTACGTATTCACCAATCAGAGTTTTAATCCTGTTTACAGCGATGTTGATAACACCTTTGCTTATCCCAACACGAGTGAAGTAGGTGTTATTGCCTTAAAGAAAACAACTCCTTCGCTGCTTGCACCCAAGAACGATGACGTAGCTATCACTGAAGGAGAAGTAAAGCCTGATGCTTCACTTCAAAACAAAAAAGAAAAGAAAGATTCGGCAGCGCTTACTAAAAAGCCGGATACAAAATCTGTGGATATTGACTTCGACGGATTTGAAGAGCGCATGATCATCCTTCCGGTTGCTCCGGGTAATTTCAGAAATCTTGCAGCAGGCAAAGGAAAAATATTTTTCCTGCGTGTTCCCAACACAGGAACCGTCGGCGCTAAGAACAGCATCAAATATTACGACATTGATAAAAGAGAAGAGAAAACGGTTTTGGATGATGCGGATTTTTTTGTGATGGCTTACAACAAACAAAAAATGCTGGCAGGCCGGCAAAACAATTTTGCTGTGATCAATGCTGCCGAAGGGGCCAAATTTGAGAAGCCGCTTCGAATAGCAGAAATGCAAATGACAGTAAATCCTGTGGAGGAGTGGAAACAAATTTTTATGGATGCCTGGCGTTTTGAAAGAGATTATTTCTACGATGCTAAAATGCATGGTGTGGATTGGAATGCCACAAAGGATCGTTACCTTAAAATGTTAGACGGCGCATTGACAAGAGAAGAAGCGGACTTTGTGATTGGCGAAATGAT
>JAICTW010000327.1 GCA_025936195.1 Flavisolibacter sp. | reverse complement strand
TTACCGATTTAGTTTGGTCAAATATTTTCTCTTTAGCCACATCAATTATCTTCATTTGAATGTATTCCTGCGCTGTTTTACCTGTTTCTTTCTTAATAAGATCACCGAAGTAGCTTGCAGATAAATTCAATTTATTGGCACAATAAGCTACCGAAGGAAGCCCGTTTGTTTGCGGTTTATCGGACTGAAAATATTCATTCAGCAAATTCTCAAACCTTTCTAAAATGCCTTTGTGAACATTATCACGGGTTATAAATTGGCGGTCGTAAAAACGAATACAATAATTTAGGAAAAGCTCAATGTTATCTACAATCAATTTTTTAGTGTGCTTATCAATAGCATGTTCTAACTCATACTGAATTTTAGAAAAGCAATCCAATACAATTTTCCGTTCACGTTCCGACAAATGGAGAGCTTCATTTGACTGATAATTAAAGAAACTGTACTCCTGTATATGCTTTCCCAGAACCGTACCATGTATTAGGTCGGCATGAAAGACCAGAGCATAACCTTTCGGCTGATAGATTTCACCATTGCTGTTAATGCCTCCAACTTGTCCCGGTGCAAGGAAAACCAATGTTCCTTCCTGATAATCGTAAGTATGCCGACCATACACTAAATCGCCACACTTTACATCTTTTAAAAAGATAGTGTAGAAACCAAAGTACATGCGGGAACCCTGTCTTGGATTTGCCTTCGATAAATCAACAACACTCACCAGCGGGTGCAGCGTTTCATTGTTGTTGAAAGCGTTATACCCATTAATTGTTTCAAACCGCCGCATTGTGTCCATATCCTTCGTTTTTAGTCGAGTTCAAAATTACTACCTTATTCGCCGCTTCATTGTTGAGCAGCCCTAAATCAGCAATAATGGTAGGGAAACCCGTAATCTGTATACCATCTGGGTAGATTATTGCAGTGACCTTTGCATAGCTAAAGGGCGATAGTATGCAAACAGTCAAATTAAACAATGGTGTTGAAATGCCCATCCTTGGATTTGGTGTGTTTCAGGTGACAGACCTGGCAGAATGTGAAAGAAGCGTACGGGACGCTATTAGCATCGGCTATAGATTGATAGATACTGCTCAATCCTATATGAATGAAGAAGCAGTAGGGAGAGCTATTAGGCAAAGTGGCGTGGCAAGAGAAGAATTGTTTATTACTACAAAACTATGGATACAATCAAACGGCTATGAAGGAGCAAAGAAATCGTTTGAGGCTTCGCTTAAAAAGCTACAGTTAGATTATCTCGATTTGTACCTCATTCACCAGCCTTTCGGTGATGTGTACGGTGAATGGAGAGCCATGCAGGAACTGTACAAAGAGGGAAAGGTGAGAGCCATCGGTGTCAGCAACTTTCATCCTGACAGGCTTATGGACTTAGTCGTTAACAACGAAATTGTTCCGGCAGTCAACCAGGTTGAAACGCATCCCTTCCATCAGCAAAATGAAACACAAAAGTTTTTGCAAGAGAATAATGTACAGATAGAAAGCTGGGGACCATTCGCAGAAGGTAAAAACAACATTTTTCACAACGAGCTACTTGATTCCATTGGCAAGAAGTACAATAAAAGCATAGCACAAGTTATTCTTAGATGGCTTACACAAAGAGGCATAATTGCTATTCCTAAATCAGTACGTAAAGAAAGAATGGAAGAGAATTTAAATAGCCTCGACTTTCAATTAAGTGCTGAAGAAATGGAAGCCATCAAAACATTGGATACAAATGCAAGTCTCTTCTTTGACCATCGTGACCCCGCAATGGTAAAATGGTTAGGCGAAAGAAAACTGTCTGTTTAATTAATTGAAGAATCACGGATATGCAAAAAAGAACTTTAGGTAAAAGCGGTTTAGAACCACCAAAAAAATAACAAAAGAACTATCTAATCACCATTAAAAATTAAATATGAAATCACTACTTCTCGGTTTGTTTTTATCAATAGCAATTGTGCATTCGTCCTACGCACAGCAGCCGCCAATAGAAACTATTAAAACTGCTACGAATAACACACCTGAACAACAGGAAGTCATTACCCTTTCGCAAAAGAAATGGAATTGGATGGCTGACAAAAATGTAGATAGTTTAAGCATGCTGTTTGATGACAAAGCTATGTTTGTTCACATGGGCGGTAGTTGGGGTAAAACACAGGAATTGGCTACCATAAAAAGTGGTGGCATTTGGTATAAGAAAGCACAAGTTTATTCAGTTATCGTGAACATGTTTGGTAATACTGCTATTCTGTTAAATGACATCGATTTGCTGGCAGTAGTCGGTGGAAACGAAGTGACACATGCCTTTATGGTAACAGAGGTTTACATAAAAGAAGCTGGCAGATGGAAGATGGGCTCACTGACATTCTCAACACTGCTTAGACCCGTTAAAATGAATAACAGCAATAACCAACAACAGCATTAAAGCTATATGTAGCAGAAGGGGAAGTGGGGAAATGGTTACAGAAAATTAAAGTTGTGAAAGCAGATTAGGGAGAGTTGTTTCTTTGACCAGTGGAAGAATATTCTATTGAACATCCGTTGTGTCACTTACTAAACGTCCGGTAATTCTATTGAGATCTTGGCTTCAGCCTATGTAATCAAGCAGACACAAAGCTTGAGATTAGCCAATTCGACCTTCCTTGGCAGAGCATTGAAACAAGTATTGAAATGGAAAGGTTCGATTTTCCAGTGTGGGATTAAAATCAAAAGACCTCATAAACCTTGATTTACAAGGTCTTTTTTCAATCTGGTGCCCGGGACTGGATTCGAACCAGCACGCCGTTTCCAGCGCCACCACCTCAAGGTGGTGCGTCTACCAATTTCGCCACCCGGGCAAAGGTTAAGTTTACTGTTCACAGTTTAGTAGTTTACAGTTAAAGTAATCGTAAGCGGGAAACCGTAAAACTGAAAACTTTCAAAGAGCCGCAAATCTATTTTATTTTTTCAAAACAATTCTAAAAGTTGTTCCCTTCCCAATTTCGGATTGCTTTACCGTCAGCGAACCTTTGTGGTATTGTTCAATGATCCGTTTCGACAAACTTAATCCCAATCCCCATCCGCGTTTTTTAGTGGTGAATCCAGGCTTAAATACACGATTGATATTTTGCTTGCTGATGCCCTTGCCTGTATCGCTTACATCAATGATCACATTTTTTTCTCCGTCCTGAATGTCTAATTTAATGGCGCCTTTTCCTTCCATCGCATCCAAAGCGTTCTTCAATAAATTTTCAATGACCCAGTCAAACAGAGGCGCAGAAATTTTTACAGGAATCATTTCCGATCCATGTGTTTCCATAGTAAAGAAAACTTTTCCTCCCGCTCTTTTGCGGATGTAGTCAACCATATTCTTTACCTGTTCTACAATGTTTCTTTCTTCCAACTGCGGTGTGCTTCCGATCTTTCCAAAACGGTCGGACACTAAACGCAGGCGGCTGACATCCTTTCCCATTTCCTGAACAAAATTTTCATTGCCATGGGTTTCTTTCAAAATTTCCATCCATCCTTCTAATGATGAAACCGGAGTACCCAATTGATGCGCTGTTTCCTTGGCCATGCCGGCCCATACCTGGTTTTGTGTGGAGCGGTAATTGCTACGCAAGGCCATGATGGTAATTAAAATAAATAAACTCACTATAAACAACTGCACCAGCGGATAATACCGTACTTCATCCAGCAGATTGCTGTGACCATAATAGTATTTATTTTTTCTGGTGGGTTCCAAAGGATCAGTCCACTCAATGGGTTTGTTTTCCGAACGGAATGATTTCAACTTGCTTTGCAGGTAAGAATTGTCATTAAGAACGTGAAGTGTATCCTCTTTTGGCCAGCCTCTTTCCACGCGGGCAGAATCCAGATTTACCCAGGTGGTAATGCTGTCTTTTTCTGTGGTTTCAATGATCGGGATTTCCTTTTGCCTGATGGATATTGTGGAAGCCAGTGCCGTTTCAGTATTGGCTGGATTGTTTATAGAGGCCACTGCTTCTACCCACAGTTCTATTTTCTTTCGTTCATCCTTTTCAATTTTATCGGCCAGGTAAGATGAGTACAAGATAGTGCCGCTTACAATTAAAATAGCAATCAAAGCCAGTAAGGAACGCCAGTTTATTAATTGCCGGAACATGGACACAAGATAAGCTACGAGGCCGGAAGTCAGAGGTCGGAGATCAGAAGGTTTTCCAATTTTCGTAAAGCTTATAAATTTTTGAGCCCAGGTGATCGCATTTTAGAGATAGAACATCATAGGTTTGAATTTCAAGATAACCACAATCTCTTGCAAATAGCAGCCATACTTTCGATTCTTCCAATGAGCCCATGCCATAGATCAAATGTTTCTTAAACTCATTTTCATAAATGCGCTTACCCCATCCCTCTGCAATATTTGCCGCAACAGATCTTGATGCACGAACAATTTGATCGGTTAGAGAGTATCGTTCTTCTTTTGGAAAATTTCTGGTCACTTGAAAAATATCT
>JAICTW010000292.1 GCA_025936195.1 Flavisolibacter sp. | reverse complement strand
TGGAAAGGGATCTGTTTTTTCCTTTCAATTAAAGTTCCTTTACTCGGATGAAGAGCATGCTGATATAACTCTTCTTCAAACCAAAAACGAAGGAGTCAGCAAACCGCTTGCCGGTAAAAGAATTCTCATGGCAGAAGACAACTTTTTTAATGCCAACATTGCCCGAAGGTATTTAACAAGATGGGGAGCAGAAATGGATGTGGCATTGGACGGAGAGCAAGCGCTGGAATTCGCACCCCGCAACCATTATGACCTGGTCCTGATGGATGTGCAGATGCCGGGAATGGATGGATTTGCCTGTAGTCGCGCCATCCGTAAAACCGAGGTTATGATTCCGATCATCGCCATGACGGCTGCGCCCATCAGTGATGTGAAGGAAGAAATTACCCGTAGCGGGATGAATGATCATGTGAGCAAACCTTTTAAACCTAATGATCTGCTAAGTAAACTGGAACATTACCTCCTTAATGTTTCGCAGTAAATTACTACCATTCCTCGCAAAACCGGTCCCAAAGCAGGAGAACACAAAGAAGAATGATTGAAAAACGAGTGCATTTCGTTCCTCTTACTTCTTGCCTCCTGCTATCTTCCATTAAAAACATTAATTCACTCCTGCCAATTGCAAACTCACTTTCTTTAAAGTTCGTGCCACTACATCTTCTTTTTCAACAATGGCTTCCGGCAATAGAATGATGGAGACAGAAGGATCGTTGTACCATTTTGCATTTCTTAATTTATCTACCTGAATCAACCCGGTAATATATTGACGATCCTCTGTACTGTGAAATTCTAATACCTGTTCAAAATCCCAGCGGTTTACTTCAGCCCAGTCATTAAAGCTTACATACACCCTCAAAAAATAATTGTTAGTAAGTGTATATTGTTCATGTCTGCTGATCTTTTTGTACTCGTAACGGTAATCATAACTCAGCGCAGAAATATCGCTGATCACAGCAGATGAAGTGGGAAAACGTCCTGCTCCTTTGCCATATAAAAATTGTTTGTCGGCAAGTTTGCTTTCAATGATCACACCATTGTATTCATTCTTTACATTGAATAACTGGCTATCATTCTTTACGAATTGCGGCAATACAAATGCAGCCACTTTCCCGTTAGAGAGCTTAATAGATTGCGCCGTCAATTTGATCTCGTAATTTTTTTCCTTCGCAAAATTGGCATCGGCTTCCTGCAAACGGGTGATGCCAATATGAATGAGATCTTCAGGTTTGGAAACCACACCATAAGCATGTGCTAACAAAATCGTAAGCTTGTTCACCGCATCAATTCCTTCCACATCCAATTTGGGATTACTTTCTGCAAAACCCAGTTGTTGCGCCTGCAACAAAGCTTCTTTATAATTCAATCCTTCACCAATTTTGGTAAGAATATAATTAGTAGAACCATTTACAATTCCGCAAATGCTTTGCAGCAAATCATTATCATAATATTCCTCAAGATTTCTGATGATCGGAATACTTCCACAAACCGCAGCTTCATACAAAAACGAAACCTCATGCTCCTGTTGTAAAAAGATCAGCTCTGCCAAATGTTCGGCAATTAATTTTTTATTGGCGCTTACTACCGACCTCTTTTTTTTAAATGCAGTGGTCACAATTTTATAAGCCTCGTCTGCATCGTCAATCAATTCAACAACAAGATTGATCTGCGGATCATTCAATATTTCGTTGTAATCTGTAGTAAACAAATGGGCATCCGCATTTCTTTTCTTCTCTGCATGTTTGATACAAACTTTTTTTATAGAAGCATGTAAGGATGGCGTTTGTTGCAATACCTGGTAAATGCCTTCGCCCACTACACCAAATCCAAATAAACCGATAGTTAACTGTTTATGCGTACTCATTTCAAAAAATTTAAATTGTTTGAAGTTGTTTTTGTTGAATAAATGAAAATGCCTGTTCCAAATCTTTTACCAGATCATCTGATTCCTCTAAACCAATAGACAAGCGGATAAGACTGTCGGCAACACCTGCGGCTCTTCGCTTTTCCACAGGAATTGATTTGTGCGTCATGTTAGCAGGATGACAAAGTAAGCTCTTAATTCCACCCAAACTTTCTGCGAGTTTGAAAAGCCTGGTTGATTTAACAAATTGAATAGCGGCTTCTTCAGTATCATTTTTCAGCGTGAAAGAAACAATGCCGCCAAAACCTTTTGATTGTTTTACAGCAATCTCGTGATTGATATGTGATTTCAATCCGGGATAATACACTTTATCAACAGCAGGATGTTGTTCCAAAAACATGGCAACCTGTTGTGCAGTAGCACAATGCTGTTTAATGCGGAGCGGCAAGGTTTCAATGCCACGTATCACTAACCAACTATCAAATGGAGCAAGTATGGCACCGCTTGCATTTTGAATGAATTTGATCCTCTCCCCTAATTCTTTCTCTTTCGTGATCACCAATCCTGCAATGAGATCGCTATGGCCGCCGAGGTATTTTGTTGCTGAATGAACTACAATATCAGCACCCAAAAGCAAAGGTTTTTGCAAAGCGGGAGAAGCAAATGTGTTGTCAACACAAAGCAAACAACCTGATGCTTTTGCAATTTTTGCAATAGCAGAAATGTCAGAGATTTTCAGTGTTGGATTGGTTGGCGTTTCAATCCAGATCAATTTTGTCTTTGAAGTGATGGCATCAAAAACATTTTCCGCATTGGTTGTATCAACATACTTTACAGTGATGCTAAACTTTTCATAGATCTGTGTGAACAAACGAAAAGCACCTCCGTAAATATCGTCCACTGCAATAATTTCATCACCGCTTTTTAAAAGTTTTAATACCGCATCAATTGCAGATAATCCGCTGGCAAATGCGGCAGCTACTTTGCCGCCTTCCAATTCCACCACAATATTTTCAAGCGCTTGCCTTGTAGGATTGTTAGTCCTTGCATAATCAAATCCTTTGTTTATACCCGGAGCTTCCTGAACAAAGGTTGAAGTTTGATAAATAGGTACGGAGATCGCTCCGGTTAGCGGATCAATTGGAATGCTGTGAATGATCTGGGTTGCACTGCTCATCTCTTTTGTTTTGTCCCGGTAAGGGAATTAAAAAATCGGTTGAAGACTTATCAGGAAAGAGAGAGAGTAAACAGTTTACCGGAAGAGTTTCTTACTTCTGATGATTGAAATAAAAAAGCTCTCCCGATAAATCAGAAGAGCTTTCACTTTTTTATTTAAGTCCCCTTTAGGGGATTTAGGGGCGAAGCTTGTATTCTGACTTATCTGTCCCGCAATAATCCTGCGAGATGGAGTTGGCACCTTTTCTTTTGTTATCCTGAGCATGTCGAAGAAAACAATAAGAGAGGTTGTCAAGGCTTCATCGGGCCATATCCCTCAGCCTTTCTTGATAAGTTCCCGATAGCCATCGGGAGAAAAAAGAACTGGCGCAAAGATAAAGACGAAAATAAATCAGATGCAAAAAAAATTTTGTGCTCTTCTGAAACCCTTAGCTGGCAAGAGTTTTCCACAATTACTAAAAGTTTTAGGAAGGAAGCTTTAATTTGTAAAAAATTTCAACGAATGCCTACCAATATAAAATGTCCTAACTGTGCTACTGTGCTTGATGTGGAAAATGTTTTGTCTGCCGATGTGGAGCAAAAGCTAAAGCAACGTTATGAAAAACAATTGCAGGAATCGCTTTCCCAGATAAACAGCGACAAGAAAAGACTGGAAGAAGATCAAAAAACCTTTGAAGAAAAAAAGAAGAAAGAGAACGAGCTGTTCCAACAAAAACTGCAACAGGAAAAATTGAAGTTAGAATCAGAATTGCAACAACAACTTCGCAAAACAATTGCTTCCGATTATGAAAACCAGTTGCGCTTGTTGAAACAATCGGCACAGGAAACCGAAGAGAAATTAAAAACAGCCCGTCAAAAAGAATTTGAATTTTTGAAGAAAGAACAGGAACTAAAAAATAAAGAACAGGAGATCGAGATCATTCTTCAAAAAAAATTATTGGAAGAACGCAATGCGTTGATGCAACAGATCCGCAAAGAAGAAGAAAGCAGGACTTCCCTGAAAGAAACAGAATACCAGTTGAAATTAAAAGAACTGGAGAAACAATTGGAGGATCAAAGAAAACTCGCTGAAGAAATGAAACGCAAAGCAGAACAAGGCTCCATGCAATTGCAGGGAGAGGTTCAGGAATTACTATTGGAAGAAATGCTGCGTGACTATTTTCCTTACGACAGCATTGGCGAAGTAGGCAAAGGTGTGGAAGGCGCCGATTGCATTCAAATAGTAAGGAACCATGTTGGGAGCGATTGCGGCAAAATTATTTTCGAAAGCAAGCGTACAAAAACATTCAGTGCTGCATGGATAGATAAGTTAAAAACTGATATGCGCAACAAACAAGCGGATGTTGCGATTTTAGTTACACAGGTTTATCCCAAAGACATGAGTTGCTTTGGTGAAAGAGATGGCGTTTGGGTCTGTTCTTTCAGTGAAGTGATTGCATTGACAACGGCATTGCGGCATACCATCATTCGAATTGCAGAAACCAAAAAAGCAGAAGAGAACAAAGGCGAGAAAATGCAAATGTTGTACAGCTATCTTACAGGAATTGAATTCCGTCAGCAAATAGAAACCATTGTAGAAGGTTTTCTCTCTATGAAAAATTCCATCAGCAAGGAAAGAATTCAAATGGAAAAACTTTGGAAGGAAAGAGAAAAGCAGTTGGAGAAAGTTTTATTAAGCACGTCGGGAATGTATGGTTCCATCAAGGGAATTGCAGGAGCTTCTATT
>JAICTW010000379.1 GCA_025936195.1 Flavisolibacter sp. | reverse complement strand
CAGAAATATCACCATGGAATGCCAAATTTATTTTTGAGGCTTGATGGGTGCTTGTCATGAAGTGTTTGTTAAGGAGGTAAATAGCTTTAGTAAGATCGGCTTGAATCCAATGGACGGCCCGCCGGAACGTAGCCGAATATAGAATAAAAAAGTCGGTTATTTGCCGACCTACCGGAAGGCTGGTTCGTTTGCTGATAGAGATTGGTCAACCTGAATTACCGGTGAGCGTTTGTATTATCGAAATGGCTTCGTCACTCCGTTGTTTTGTGTCCGCAATAGGGGCAAAAGGAAAAAAGCTTTTCAAGCTGGCTGAAACACGTAGGACAAGTAATAACTTTCTCTACAACTGATTTTATCGGTACGCTTGTCTTAACTGTGAAGATGTCGGGAATCTCTTTTAAAAAGCTGGATTCGTTGCCCTTTTCTGTTATCAGGAACAGTTTGTCTTTGGCTCTTGTGATTGCAACATAAAATAGTCGCCGTTCTTCTTCCATAAGCAAATCATGATTTCCTTTTTTTATAACCTGAAAGATTCTGTCCTCTAACCAAATGTCGGGAAAACCTCCGTTGCCTTCGGTTAAGCCAATGATGAAAACAACTTTTGCTTCAAGTCCTTTTGCTGCATGAATCGTCTTTGCCTGAACTTTTATTCCTTCTTTATAAAAAGTTTTTGAATAGGAAGGTTTGCCCGAATATGCTCCGGGATTATACATGTGAGTTCTGCGGTAGAGAAATAAAATATCCTCGCTTGTCAGTCCTGTGTTTTGTAACTCTCTTACTTTGTCTAAACAGAATTGAATGTTTTCTTCCTCACTGCCACCCGAATACACTACTATTTTATGTTCTGACATTTTCGATGCCTGAATATCCTTTTCAACTCTGAATTTGTTGTGCTTGATTACTTCGTTGCTTGCACCAACGATATTTTGTGTGCTGCGATAATTGAGATTGAGTTTGATGATTTTTGAATTGGCAAAGTGATTTTCAAAGTCAACAATGTAACTCACATTAGAACCTCTGAAACCATAGATGCTTTGCCAATCGTCACCTACACAAAAGAGTTGTGTTTGGTCAGTGAGTAAAAGCTTTATCAAATCAACCTGTAAATTATTTACATCCTGGAACTCGTCAACCAAAATGTATTGATACTTGCTTTTATATTTATTTGCTATGTCTTCGTGATTTTGAAACAGGGAAGTGCTTCGTGAAATCAGGTCGTTAAAATCAAGATAAGATTTGTCAATACAATAGTTAACATATTTTTTTACAATTGGAATTGCTAACTCGTAAAAGTTCCGAACTCTTTCGTGTTGGTCTTTTCCTGCATTTTCTAAAACAGAATCAAAGTCAATGTTCTCAACCTTCATCATGTCGGTGATACGCATGATTTGTGCAACAAAATCTTTTACATCTTCATGATAGCCATTGAACTCCTCTTTGTAGGTGAGCGCAATTGTTCTGTGATAATTTGCAGGCAACCGGTTCTTTAAAATTTTATCCAAAGTATGGTTGAACAAAGCGGAATCCTTAGTCATGCTCTCATAAGTTTTCACTAACAACAAGTTTCCTTTTTTAAACTGTTCCTCTTTGTCCCTGGTTGAAAAACTCATATTGCTTACGTGTTCAATGTAAAGGTTTGCATCAGGAATATAGAAGTCGGGATGAAAATCAAAATCCTTCACATTCAATAAAGGTTCATATTCATACCTGATACTGTGCCTGTAAAACCAATCCGCAATAAACTGTTCAGATTTTGAACGGACCTTAGTTCCATCAAGAGTGGTGAAATATTTCCCATCTTTTGGTAAATACTTTCCATCTGTTTTCCTGAGGTGTATTTTGTCAATGATGTAATCTAAAATGTAGCGTTTGAGTTGCAACAAAAATTCAGTGTCCTCGCATTGTTCAATTAAAAGTTTATGCACTACTTCAAAAACGGTTTCGGGTGCCACATACTTTGAGAGTTCATCTTCTTCCCTGTGTTTTTCGTCACCGATGATTCTAAATTTGTTATCAAATTCATTCACACCGTAGTTGCGAAGGATGGTGTAACAGAAACTGTGAAATGTTCTCACTGTTAAGCTGTCAATCCACTTATATTTTTTCTGGTAATGAAATCTTTCAGCATCCTTTTCAGATTTGCTTAATTGTTTGTCCGAAAGTTTCCGTTCATACTCTCCTGTCGTGTCGGCTGAAATGATTAAGCGGTCAATCATTTCATTTGTTGCGTTCTTGGTGAATGTAACCGCAAGAATATTTGATGGGCTTATACCCCTTTCTTCAATTAAATAAATGAGTTTTTGTAAAAGAGTCTTAGTTTTGCCCGAACCGGCACCTGCCAAAACTAAAAGCCGTTTGTCTTCGCTAACAACGGCTTCCCTTTGTTTGTCATTTAGATTGCTTAAATCTGTTTTGGTTTGATGCACTATTTGAAATTAAGTCTGTGAACGATACATTGGCTTTGACTGAATGCAATATAAAGCGAAATTATTTTCTCCCATAGTCAGCCGGAATCTCTCCCCATGCCGCAGTATTCCATTTTAAGATTTTAGTATCATATTCATATTGCTTAAGTACATCGTATCTGCAATACAAAATGTGTTTCATTGCAGGCTTTTAAACTAACTAATTTTTTAGTAACTTGAAGTGTAAATTTTAAAAAAATAAAAACTATGTCTCAGAAAAAAATTATCGCAGTATTCGGTGCAACCGGCGCCCAGGGCGGCGGATTGGCTCATGCCATTCTTAACGACAGCAATAGCGAATTCGCTGTACGTGCTGTAACACGGGATGTCAATTCAGATAAAGCGAAAGAACTTGCGGCAAAAGGAGCCGAAGTAGTAGCCGGCGATGTGGATGATGCTGATAGTTTGAAACGTGTTTTGCAAGGTGCATATGGAGCTTATTTTGTTACATTTTTTTGGGCGCATTTTTCTGCGGAAAAAGAAACGTCCGAAGCAAAAAAAATGGCAGAGGCGGCAAAGGAAGCCGGCTTGAAACACGTAATCTGGTCAACTCTTGAAGATGTAAGAAAATATGTTCCTCTTGATGATGATTCAATGCCCACGCTTCATGGCAAGTATAAGGTGCCGCATTTTGATGGAAAAGGAGAAGCTGACCATTACTTTACTGATGCCGGTGTGCCCACTACATTTATGTTAGCATCTTACTATTGGGATAACATGATCTATTTTGGAATGGGGCCAAAGCGGGGAGCCGACGGCAAGCTTTCAATAACTTTTCCTATGGGCAACAAAAAAATGGCGGGTATTTCCGGGGATGATATTGGTAAATGCGCTTACGGAATATTTAAAAAAGGCGCAGAGTTAATTGGTAAAAGAGTAGGCATTGCAGGGGAGCAAATTACTTGTGCAGACATGGCAAAAGATTTATCGGATGCATTGGGCGAAGAAGTTGTTTACAATGAAATTACGCCTGAAACCTACCGAAGCTTTGGCTTTCCGGGAGCGGATGATTTAGGAAATATGTTCCAGTTTTACCGGGATTTTGATGATGTATGCAATAGCATTCGGGATGTAAAATTCTCAAAAGAATTAAATCCTGAACTAAAGTCATTTAAAATGTGGCTTGAAGAAAATGGGAAAAAAATTCCTCTTGAAAATTAATAACTTAGTATAACAATTCTTTTCCGTATTACTTCACTTTTAAATTTCCCGTTATGATAATCGTTCACGACATTTTTATTTGCAAGCCGGGTCAGGCTTCAAAATTCGCAAAATTGTTTAAAGAAGTTATGGCCGATAATGATAACCTGGTCCACGTCATGACAGACGTGACCGGCAATTACAATAAGGTAGTAATGGTAACCCGGTATGATAGCCTTACTGCATACGAACAAAGTTTTCAGAAGTATGCACAGGATAGTGAAGAAATGAAATCAATGAAAGAAAAAATGAAGGGTTACCACGAAATGTATTTAACAGGATTAAGAGAAATTTACCAGGTTTCATAAATTCAGGGTACTTGTCACCTTTAAAACATGCTGCAAGGATATAGCCACATGGTAGCTTTATCCACACCGGTGAGCGGAAATCCT
>JAICTW010000046.1 GCA_025936195.1 Flavisolibacter sp. | reverse complement strand
GATCACGATCTCGGGTATCAGCAGGTCGGGTGGAATGGTAGATGCAACCACTTCTTCAAACCGTTCACAGAAGGCATCGATCTTATCGAGCGCGAGCGTCATGCCTGCTGCATAAAAATGACCGCCATATCCCAGAAGTAAATCGCGGCATTGATGAATGGCTTCGTAAACATTGAAGCCGGAAACACTTCTGGCAGAGCCGGCAACATATTCGCCGCTTTGCGTCAATACAATGGTAGGGCGGTAATAATGATCTATCAACCTGGAAGCAACAATTCCAACAACACCTTTGTGCCAGTGCGGCTGAAACAAAACAGTGCTTCTCCTGTTGATCATTATTTCATCATTTTCAATAATGGCAAGTGCTTCCTCGGTGATGCTCATGTCCGCTTCTTTGCGGTGATCATTATCGGCATGAAGCTGTTCTGCCCAGTGCAAAGCTTCTTCATATGTTTCGGAAACGAACATTAATACTGCCTTTCTTGCATCATCCATACGTCCGGCTGCATTTACTCTTGGCGCAATGATGAAGACAAGATTGTTGATATGAAATTCCTTTGTATGGCTGCTTAAATAACCGATAGCTCTAATGCCAAAATTTGGATTGGTATTGGCTTTCTTCAAACCATAGTAAGCCAATACACGATTCTCACCGGTAATGGAAACAATGTCTGCAGCAATAGCAGTAGCCACAAGGTCCAGATACTCATAGGGAGTATCGTCAGGCAAATGCATTTTCCTGCATAAGCCGGTGATCAGTTTAAAGCCTACACCGCAACCGCATAATTCTTTGTAGGGATAATTGCAATCTTTTTGTTTGGGATTGAGAATGGCAGCTGCTTTTGGCAATTGTTCATCGGGAAGGTGATGGTCGCAAACAATAAAATCAATTCCCAGTTCCTTTGCATATTGGATCAGTTCAACCGATTTTATTCCGCAGTCTAAGGAAATGATCAGTGTATAGTTATTTTCAGCGGCATAATCAATTCCTGTTTTGCTTACACCGTAGCCCTCACGATAACGGTGCGGAATGTAAAATTCGGTAAAGGGATGATACTTTTTTAAGAACTGGAACATGCAGGCCACAGAAGTTGTGCCATCCACATCATAATCACCGAACACAAGTATTTTTTCATTGGAATCGAAAGCAGATAGGATCCTGTCAACCGCTTTGGCCATGTCCTTCATCAAAAAAGGATCATGCAGGTCAGATAATTGAGGACGGAAAAATTGTTTTGATTTCTCGTAGGTATCTATTCCACGCTGGGCCAGAATGCTGCAGAGGGCAGGATGTATTTTCAACTCCCTGAACAAAGCCTCTGTTCTTTCTGTATTGGAATTCAATATTCTCCAGCGTTTCTCCATGCAATAAATCAGTATTTTCGGTCTGTAACAAAGTTTACAAGGTCTTCAAAGCCGTTGCGTATTTCCGACTCGGGAAAAGAATGTAACAGGTTTAATGCCTCTTTTTTATAAGCTTCCATTTTTTGGTTGGTATATTCAATGCCCCCATTCCTTTCTACTACGTCTATAATGTATTGAACCTTTGCTTTTCTCGTGTTCTCGTTTTTAATAATGTAGATCATTTTTCTTTTGGTTTCTTTATCTACATTATTTAGTGTATAGATCAATGGTAAGGTAAGCTTCTTTTCTTTAATATCGTTGCCAGTAGGTTTGCCTACATCCTGCGAAGCATAATCAAAAAGATCATCCTTAATTTGAAAAGCAATTCCAACCTTTTCTCCAAAGGCGCTCATTCTTTCTGCAGTTTCTGCACTGTGTGATGTGGACCAGGAACCCGCAGCACAGGCAGATGCCAGCAGGGAAGCCGTTTTATTTTTTATGATCTCAAAATAAACGCTTTCGTCTAAGTTTAAAGACCTGGACTTTTCCATTTGCAATAACTCTCCTTCGCTCATTTTACGTACGGCCTGCGACAAGAATTTTAAAATTTGGAAATCATCATGCTCAAGCGAGAGGAGTAATCCTTTGGCCAAGAGATAATCTCCAACCAGCACTGAAGCTTTATTTTTCCATAAAGCATAAACTGAGAAAAAACCTCTACGTTCCAAAGAATCATCCACTACATCATCATGAACCAGAGTGGCAGTGTGCAAAAGTTCTACTAATGAGGCTGCTCTGTAGGTAGATTCATTAGCTTCTCCAAAAAGACGGGCGGCAAGAAAAACAAACATGGGGCGCAATTGTTTTCCTTTTCGTTTTACTACATAACGCATGATGCGGTCAAGCATGGATACATTGCTTTTGACAGCATCTTTAAACTTTTCTTCAAAAAGCTTTAGCTCATGTTCAATCAAATTAACGGGTAGCTTCATTCGTAAAATGGCGGAAAGGTACAACAGTGAATAATAACTAAGGCAATATGGTATAAGAATTGCACGGTTGGTGCTGGCAAAAATGTAGATTTAAACGACACAATTGCTTTGAAATAAAATTTAAAGTTTGGTAATTGTATCTCAATTTATATTTTTGCCAACGATTAGGACATTGTTTTTAAAATTTAATCAATAGTTATGGCAAGCAAAAAGTACTCTTTACTAACAGGTGTGTTGTGCCTGTTGGCTTCGTACGGTTTCTCACAAGTCACCTACGACGCCATGGATTCCTCAGTTGTACGCTCCAAAGACATGGATCAGTATACCAAGTTCAAACAAGGTATCGAAAATTATCCTGCTAAACCACGAAATCAGTGGGAGTTCGGTATTAAAACCGGTTTGTTTAATGTTAGCGGTGATATTGCTACTCAGTTATTTACTGCGCCCAATTTTGGAGTGCATTTCCGTAAGGCTTTTGGTTATATCTTCTCCGCACGTTTGGAATATGTGCATGGACAAGCCAAAGGTTTAAACTGGTTGCCATCCGGAGGTTTTACAGCAAATAGTGCATGGACAAGCAATGGTTATACCACTGCAAACACTCCATATGTTTATTATAACTACAAAACCACTACCAATGATCTTTCATTGGAAGGCGTATTTTCCTTGAATAATATTCGTTTCCACAAATCAAAAAGCGGTGTAAACTTTTATGCTTTGGTAGGTATTGGTGGACTGATTTATGACAGTAAGGTGAACGCATTAGGAAGTGATGGTAACATATATAACTTTGGCAGCATAACCGGTGGAACTTATAAGACCAGAAAAGATGTCAAGGACGCTATCAAGAATCTTCCTAACTGGGATGATAGTTATGAAACCGAAGCTCAAAGCCATGGTGCACGTCGTCCTAAGTTATTTGGACAAACCTTCAGACCTGTAGGTCATGTTGGTGGTGGTGTTGCCTTTAAGTTAAGTAACCGTGTAAATCTTGCGATTGAAGACCGCTTCTCTTTTGCCAATGACGATTTATTAGATGGTCAACAATGGGCAGAACAATTTTCCGGTGGTTTCCCTGTATTGTCTCCCAACTTCGATACATACAATTTTGCTTCCGTTGGTTTGAATATCAATCTTGGTTCGAAATCTGTTCAGCCTTTGTGGTGGTTAAACCCACTGGATTATGCTTATCAGGAAATCCGCAAACCAAGATACATGATCCTTCCAAAACCTGTATTGCCTGATTCTGATGGTGATGGTATTACAGACCAGTTCGACCAAGAGCAAACCCCACAAGGATGTCCTGTTGATGCTCATGGTGTAAGCTTAGATACAGATGGTGATGGCGTTCCAGATTGCCGTGATAAAGAAAAAGTAACTCCAACTTATTGTCAGCCTGTAGATGCAGACGGTGTTGGTAAATGCCCATGTCCTGATTCAAGCTGTGGATACGGAGTAAAACCAAGTGAGTGTGCTACCACTTTGGGTGCCTTACCAAGCGTAACCTTCACAAGCAATACATCTGCTACATTAACCAATGATGCAAAAGGCTTATTAGCTTCTATTGCTGCCCGCTTGCGTAACAGCCCTGAGTGCAAAGTGGTAGTTACCAGCTATTGCTCTTCAACTAAAGCTCAGCAACAAAGAGCATGGGATAGAGTAAATGTGATCATCCGCTACATGGTGGAAAGCGAAGGTATCAGCGGCGACCGTTTCTACTGGCAAATTGGCCAGGAAGGTGGCGATTGCAATACAGTTGATTTCCGTGCTGCTACCGATCAGGATGCAGGCTTGCCAACAACAGTTCCTAATCCAAATTTAGGCAGAGGTAAATAAGAACCTTTTCAAAATAGAATTGAAATCCTCTCTACAGCAGTAGAGAGGATTTTTTATTGAATGATTTAGAGAAATCTTAACGGTGCAGTTTAGAAGCTTTGGTTTTAATTCAAGAATATTTGCCCAAACTGTTTAACTTTGCCAGCCTTTATGAAATTTTCTGTAGCACTATTCCTTTGTATTTTATTGGTCGGTTGTACAGGCATTAATAAGATCCTGAAAAGCAAGGATCCTGAGTATAAACTCAAAATGGCTGAACAATTCTATGCTAAAAAGAAGTACAATTATGCGCAGCAGCTTTATGAAGATGTAATGCCCTACTACCGTGGCCTGCCTCAGTTTGAGGACATCTATTATAAGTATGCTTATTGTGCCTATTATCAAAAGGATTACACGAATGCAGAAAACCTTTTCAAGACCTTTTTGGAAATTTATCCTAACAGCTCAAAGGCTGAGGAGGTAGATTTCATGAGAGCGTACACTTTTTATAAGCAATCGCCTAAACCTGCATTGGACCAATCGAACACTATTAAGGCTATTGGTATGATGCAGACCTTTATTAATACACATCCTGGTTCGACAAGAAATAAAGAAGCTACTGAGATCATTGATATTTGCCGGCATAAGCTGGAAACAAAAGACGCAAGTTCTGCTCAACTATATTTCGACTTGGGACAATTCCGTGCCGCAGCTGTAACCTATGCTTCCGTGCTGAACAATTATCCGGAGTCAGAGAAGGCAGATGAATACAAGATGATGGTCATAAAATCTTATTTTCGTTTTGCCGAACTGAGTGTGGAAGAAAAAAAAGTGGAACGCTTTCAAAAAGTGGTTGAAGAATGTAACGATTTTATGGACCGTTTCTCCAAGAGCCCGTTAGCGAAAGAAGTTCAAGGCTATTTAACCCAATCGCAAAACAATTTAAAAATATATTCAAATGAGCCTGTTAAGACGTCAACTTAGTATCAGTACCTCTAACAATATTGAAACCCGGGATGTGAACGAGTTCAAAAACAAAACGGGTAATTTGTATGAATCCATTGCTATTGTGGCCAAACGTGCTAATCAGATCAATATTTCTTTGAAAGAAGAATTGCATAACAAATTGGAAGAATTTGCCAGCCATACTGATTCTTTGGAAGAAATTCATGAGAACAAAGAGCAAATAGAAATCTCAAGGGCTTACGAACGCATGCCCAATCCCGCTTTGCTCGCTACGCAGGAGTTTATGGAAAACAAAGTTTATTATCGTAAAAACGAAGACCAGGATTTATTCAAATAAAGCTGTTTTCATTCCAGAAAAAGCGATCCATTATAACGGATCGCTTTTCTTTTTTAAATAGTATTTTAGTGTTTATGCTCGCAGGCAAAAAAATAATCATCGGTGTTACCGGAAGTATTGCTGCTTATAAAATTCCATTAGTTGTACGGCAATTGATTAAGGCTGGTGCAGAGGTGAGAGTGATAATGACTCCGGCAAGCACTGATTTTGTTTCCAGGCTTACGCTCTCTACCTTATCAAAAAATTCTGTTTTGGTTGATTTATTTGATGAGCAAAGCTGGGCAAATCATGTGGCACTTGGAAGATGGGCTGATGTTATGCTGATTGCTCCGCTAAGCTGTAATACTTTAAGCAAGATGATAACAGGACAATCAGATAATCTTTTGCTTGCGGTTTATCTTTCGGCTACTTGCCCACTGATGGTGGCGCCTGCCATGGATGAAGATATGTGGCAACATACGTCAACCAAAAAAAACATTGACCTTTTACGTGAAAATGGGATTACGATTTTAGATGTGGGTTATGGAGAACTGGCAAGTGGTTTAATTGGGCAAGGGCGTATGGCAGAGCCTGAAGAAATAATTTCTGCGCTTGAACATTTTTTTGCAACAGCCAATCAGTTGAAAAATAAAAAAGTATTGGTAACGGCCGGTCCCACATACGAAGCCATTGACCCGGTTCGTTTTATTGGCAATCATTCGTCGGGCAAGATGGGATATGCCATTGCAGAAGAACTGGCAAGCAGGGGAGCCGACATTACTTTGGTTAGCGGCCCAGTGTCTTTGAAACAAAAAAATAAAAAAATAAAATTGATTTCTGTAATGAGCGCAGAAGAAATGTATACAACCTGCATCGGGGATTCAGCCACTTATGACATAGCGGTAATGGCGGCTGCAGTTGCTGATTATACGCCGGCCATTGTAGCTGATCAAAAAATAAAAAAAACAGGTGGAGAACTGACAATCACACTGAAGAGAACAAGAGATATTTTAGGCAGTCTAGGTAAGAAGAAATCAAATGGACAAATATTGGTGGGCTTTGCTTTGGAAACTGAAAACGAAGCAGCCAACGCACAAAAAAAACTGCAAGAAAAAAATGCCGACCTTATTGTTTTAAATTCTTTGAGGGAACAAGGCGCTGGTTTTGGTTATGATACAAACAAAGCAACTCTGTTCTTTAAAAATGGAAAACAAAAACAAATAGAACTAAAATCCAAATCAGCATTGGCAAAAGATATTGTTGATGCCATAATTGAACTGAAATCATGAAAACCGTTTTCTCTTTTTTACTGGCCGCTATCTTAATACAATCTGCATCAGCACAGGAACTGCAGGCCAGGTTTACCATTGTGGCAAACAAAGTAGGTACACAGGTTGATAAAAAGATTTTTCAAACGCTGCAAACTGCTGTTACCAATTTTTTGAATAACCGTAAATGGACCAATGATACTTATCAGTCGCAGGAAAAAATAAAATGCAATTTTTTACTGACCATTGATGACTATACAAACAATAATGTTTTCAAATCAACATTAACTGTGCAGGCAGCACGACCGGTTTATAATACGAGTTACGAATCGCCTATCATTAATTTTCAGGATCCTTCTGTTCAATTCAAATATGTAGAGTTTCAACCAATAGAATTCAATGAGAACCGCATTCAGGGGAGTGATCCGCTGGCTGCTAATCTTACAGCAGTATTGGCCTATTATGTAAACCTGATACTGGGAATGGATTATGATTCTTTTTCGGCACGTGGCGGCGATCCTTATTTTCAAAAAGCACAGTTTATTGTAAACAATGCACCGGAAAGTGGTGACATCAGCGGATGGAAAGCATTTGAAGGTTTGCGCAATCGCTTTAAGTTGGTACAGGGTTTTACAGATAACCGGTTTAATTTAATGCACGATGCGATTTATGCTTATTACCGGACCGGTTTTGATAATTTTTACGAGAATGAAACAGCAGGACGGACCGGAGTTTTAAATGCATTGAACTATCTAAACACGTTGAATTCTGAGAACCCGGGTTCGATGGTTCTTCAATTTTTCTTTCAGGGGAAAAGCACAGAATTGGTAAAAATGTTTAGCAAGGCAGAACCGGATGTGAAAACAAGAGCAAGAGATTTTTTAGTGAAGCTGGATCTAACGAATGCAAGTGCTTATAAAGAATTGAAATGAAAAGATTGAAATATTTTGTTTTCATCGTTTGCCTTTTTTCCTGCCATTCATCTGTACCAAAAGATGTATTGCCTCCGCAAAAAATGGAATCCGTTTTGTGGGATGTGATGCAGGCCGATGAGATGGCAGATTATTATTCCGGTAAAGACTCCAGTTTTCGAAGTTTATCTAAACATGTTGATTACTACCAGAAAATTTTTGCAATACATACAATAAGTAAGGATGATTTTACGAAAAGCCTTGCTTATTATGAAGACCATCCGAACACTTTAAAAGCCATCCTCGATTCTTTACAAAGCTTTGGAGAGCGATTGCAAAAAGACAGTTTGAAAAAGTCATACAATCCCATTGGCAACGATACTGCTAAAAGAAAATCTCCGGTTACTATACTGCATCAGTAGTTCATTAGTGTACGTTCGTTATTTTTGATGAACGTAATTGCTTGCTATGAACAAAGTATTTAACAATGCTGCCGATGCCCTGCATGATATCAAAGACGGTGCAACCATCATGCTTGGCGGTTTTGGTCTTTGCGGTATTCCTGAAAATTCTATCAATGCTTTAGTACAGAAAGGAGTTAAAAATCTCACTTGTATTTCCAACAATGCCGGCGTAGATGATTTTGGTTTGGGTTTGTTGTTGCAAACCAAACAGATCAAAAAAATGATGAGCTCCTATGTTGGAGAAAATGCAGAATTTGAAAGACAATTATTAAACGGGGAATTGGAAGTCGATCTGATCCCTCAGGGGACATTGGCTACCCGGATACAAATGGCCGGTATGGGTATTCCTGCTTTCTTTACTCCGGCCGGATATGGAACCGAAGTTGGTGAGGGAAAGGAAGTACGTGAGTTCTATGGAAAGAAATATTTAATGGAGCATGCATTATATGCTGATTTTGCACTTGTAAAAGCATGGAAGGGAGATAAGTACGGTAACCTTGTTTTTAGAAAAGCAACAAGGAATTTTTCTTCTTCCATGGCAAAGGCCGGGATCATTACCATTGCAGAAGTAGAGCATTTGGTAGAACCTGGTGAATTGGATCCGGACCACATTCATGTAGCTAGTGTATATGTACACCGGATTTTTGAAGGAAAGAATTATGAGAAAAGAATTGAGAAAAGAACGGTTAGGCTGAAAGAGAAGAGTTGAGGTTTACAATTAAAGCGAAACGACTCTTCTTCTCTTTTTAAATTTTTTGTGGTTCAACTAGACTTGAATTAATAAATCCAGACAATGGCTTTAGATAAATACGGAATTGCAAAGCGAATTGCGCAGGAGTTAAAGGATGGTATGTATGTCAATCTTGGTATTGGCATACCCACACTTGTTTCCAATTATATTCCTGAAGGGATTTCCATCATGTTGCAAAGTGAAAACGGCATATTAGGAATGGGGCCTTATCCAACGGAGGAAGAAATAGATGCCGATCTTATTAATGCAGGCAAGGAAACAATAACCATTTTGCCTGGAGGCGCTTTTTTTGACAGTGCAGAAAGCTTTGGAATGATCAGGGCGGGGAAAATTGATCTTACAGTTTTAGGTGCCATGGAAGTTAGTGAGAAGGGCGATATTGCCAGCTGGAAAATCCCTGGTAAAATGGTGAAGGGAATGGGTGGAGCTATGGACCTTGTGGCTTCTGCAAGAAACATTATTGTAGCCATGATGCATACCAATCCGAAAGGTGGTTCGAAGTTATTGCCACAATGTACGCTACCGTTAACCGGTGTGGGCTGCATAAAAAAAATAGTAACTGATCTTGCTGTGATAGATGTGACGAAGGATGGATTTAAACTTTTGGAAAGGGCACCGGGAGTGAGTGTAGAGGAAATCAGAGAAAAGACTGCTGGTAAGTTGATCGTGGATGGGAAAGTTCCTGAGATGAAAGTTTAATCCACCAAATTGTTCTTCACTGCAAAGAAAACCAGTCCTGCTGTATTCTTACTTCCAAAGCGCTCCATCAAGCGGTCTTTAATAGCTTCTACCGTTCTCGGACTAATCTCCATTTTTTGAGCTATTTCCTGGGCTGTGAACTCCATACAAATAAACCGAAGCACATCTCTTTCCTTATCACTAAGAGTTATTTCATT
>JAICTW010000689.1 GCA_025936195.1 Flavisolibacter sp. | reverse complement strand
ACCGATCAATTGCTCGACCAGATTTGTATGACCCTTGGAGGCAGAGCTTCTGAAAGTATTTTCTTTGGAAAGATTTCTACCGGCGCAAGTAACGATTTGCAGCAAATAACTAAAATTGCTTACTCAATGGTTACCGTTTACGGTATGAATAGCAAAGTCGGAAACATTAGTTTTTATGATCCTCAACAGGAAAATACTTTCACCAAACCTTATAGTGAAGAAACCGGTAAAATGATAGATGAAGAAGTAAGAAAGCTGATTGACAATGCCTATATAAGAACTAAAAATCTTCTTACGGAAAAGAAAGCTGAAGTAGAAAAATTAGCAGAAGCATTGTTGTCAAAAGAAGTGTTATTCCAAAGTGATGTGGAAGCATTGATCGGCCCTCGTCCTTTCCATGATAAGCATTTACTTGATGTTGATCCAAATGATAAGCATCCCGAAGGTGGCATCAGCGAAGGCGTTCCTCCATACGATCCAAACATTACCAATCAAGCACCTGCACCAAAATGAGTAATTCACCAGCTAAAAACAACATTCTGAAAAAAATACGCATGGCGTTGGCACATCCAACGCCATTGCCTTTTCCAAAAAGTGAAGGGAACGAATCTGTTTTTCAACCGCAACAACAAGATTTGGTTGTTGAATTTGCAGAGCAATTCACTGCCTTACAGGGCAAGTTTATTTTTTGCATGGATCAAAAGGAATTGATTGAAAGCTTCAATAAGCTTTGTTATCAAAACCAATGGACGAAAATTTATTGCGAAGAAGAAAAATGGAAAACAGTTCTTCCATCCAATAGTCTGCATAATGATATTGTTAGCTGCGAAGTTTCTGTAACAAGCTGTGAGTTTTTAATTGCACGAACAGGAAGCATCGTGATGAGTTCTGTTCACCAGGGCCGCATTCCAAGTGTGTATGCACCCGTGCATGTTTGTGTTGCCACTACATCGCAATTAGTTTATGACATTAAAGATGGCTTGAACGCATTGAAAGAAAAATCTCATCAGTTTCTTCCTTCATTGATCACTTTTGCTGCTGGTCCAAGCCGCACGGCTGATATTGAAAAGACGTTGGTTGTTGGTGTTCATGGACCGAAAGAAGTGTATTGTTTTGTGGTTGAAGACAAGCTTTAGTTTTATCTACACATTATTTGGATTATTTTTATTTCCATGAAAGAAATTATTTTTCTTGTTGAAGAAGCGACCGAAGGTGGATTTACAGCAAAGGCACCTGGTGAAAGCATTTTTACTGAAGGAGAAACATTGGAAGAAGCAAAATTAAACATTAAAGAAACAGTCGAATGCCATTTTGAAGAAGCAGAACTGCCAAAACTGATACGCCTTCATATTGTAAAGGATGAACTCATGACCTTATGAAACTTCCCCGCAATCTTTCTGCCTCTGTACTAATAAAAGCATCAAGCAAGTATCAATATTCAGTTGAAAGACAAAAGGGAAGTCATGTTAGACTAACTACATCTTTGAAAGGACAACACCATATAACTATTCCCAATCATGACCCATTAAAAATCGCGACCTTATCTTCAATACTTAATGATGTTGCTATCATTTAGGAAAAACAAAAGAAGAAGTTATTCAGGAACTTTTTAGTTGATCTCCATGCATATTCCACCGAACAAAAAAATATACTTTCTTTCCGATTTTCATTTGGGTGCACCTGATGCAGCAACAAGCTTGCAAAGAGAAAGACTAATCGTTCAATTTTTGGACAGTATAAAAAATGATGCACACGCTATTTTTATAGTTGGCGACATGTTTGACTTTTGGTACGAATACCGGAAAGTAGTTCCAAGAGGTTTTGTTCGCCTGCTTGGAAAAATTGCGGAACTCACCGACAGCGGAATCCAAATTCATTTCTTCGTGGGCAACCATGATATGTGGATGAAAAATTATTTTGAAAAGGAATTGAATGTTCCTGTTTATTTTGAGCCGAAAGAATTTGAGTTCAACGGAAAAAAATTTTTGATCGGGCATGGTGATGGATTGGGACCTGGAGACAATGGCTATAAAATGCTGAAGAAAATTTTCAGAAATCCTTTTTGTCAGTGGCTGTTTGGTATTCTTCCTCCCTATATTGGAATGGGACTGGCGCATTATTCCAGTCAGAGAAGTCGCGAGGCCGATCATGGACTGGAAGAAAAATTCATGGGCGAAGAAAAAGAATGGCTGCTCATTCACAGCAAAGAGGTGCTTAAGAAAAAACATTTTGATTTTTTTATTT
>JAICTW010000828.1 GCA_025936195.1 Flavisolibacter sp. | reverse complement strand
TAAGCCTTTTACCTCATGTCTTTTTAATTCCGCATTTATATAAATCGTACAGAAATAAATTGCCATGAAGATAACAAGGAATATTTAATGGCGCGAGTGTTGGCGATCATGTAAACAAAAAACCCGGTCAATGACCAGGTTTGATTTTAATTACCTTATAAACAACTATAATTTTTTTATCATGATGTTTTTGTACCATACATTATTTCCATGATCCTGCAGCGCAATATGTCCTTGCCTGAACGTTCCGAAATCGGGCATGTCCTTAAACTTGCTTCCTGCAATTAATTTCTTCCAGTTATCATCCCACAAAATTGTGGACACAACATTTGTTCCGTTCAAATAAAGATCAAGTTTACCATTTACACTTTTTATTTCAACATGATTCCATTGTCCCCATGGCTTCACGGTTTCTTGTGAGCATGAGATCAAATCATACAGATCACCGGCACGGTGCTTTGGAATTTTTGCATCAGGATGCCCGGCATTATCGAGCACCTGCATTTCAGGTCCTGTGTTCCATGTTTCTTTATACTTCGTAGTATCTTCATTAACATAGAAAATAATTCCGCTGTTGCCACCTTTTGAAATTTTCCAGTCACATACAAAATCAAAATTGCTGAATTCGTCATTGCTGACAAGATCGCCGCCGCTGCTTGTATCCGCTTTTCTTTTTGAAGCATCGAAATGAATAGTGCCACTATCAACATTCCATGCAGCACCCGGTTCTGATTTGCCGTAAGTGTGCCAACCTTTTAAGTCCTCGCCATCAAATAAAGACACCCACCCTGTATCAGCAGAAGAGGAGGTTGCTGTCGAAGATGTATCCGAAGCTTTTGTGGTGTCAGTGTTATTGTTTGTTGAAGTTCCTGATGTGCATGCAAGTAAAGAGCAAGCAATACCTGCTGTAAAAAATATTTTTCTCATTTACTTATTTTGTTTTAAGCAATAAAACATATTTCACCATTTGCTTTGCACTGTCAAGAGTAAGATTTGGATGCGGTGTCATGGGCACGTTTCCCCAAACACCTGAGCCACCATGAATCACCTTATGGGCAAGATAATCTACTGCCGTATCAACACCCGCATATTTATCAGCAACTTCCTGGTAAGCAGGACCAATTTTTTTTGCCGCCACTTCATGACAAGTTAAACAATCTGATGCTGCTATCATTTTTAATCCTGCTTTATAATCAGGATTGCTTGAAATATCACCGCCTCCGGAAGGTGTTGTTGCGGTTGAAGAGGTTGTTGTGTCGCTTTTGTTCTCTGTGCCTGTTCCGCCGCCGCATGCAGCGAGGAAAGATAAAAATGCAATTCCGATTAAATACTTTTTCAAAGTGATAAGATTTTATGGTTAATAAATGGGGCATAAAGTTATTACCGAATACCCAAAACTTTTCTATTAAAATTTTCATCGCTTCCTACTCCGGCAAAATCATCGAATGCTTTTTCAGTTACATGAATGATGTGATCGCGAATAAAAGGAGCGCCTTCTCTTGCACCATCTTCAGGATG
>JAICTW010000194.1 GCA_025936195.1 Flavisolibacter sp. | reverse complement strand
CAACAATATTTCTCCTGATTTCTTCAAACCTTATTTAGTAGGCAACAGGCTTACTACGCAGGAGATAGGTGAAAAGGTTAGATCAGCTTTTGTCACTAACAACTTAAAGGAAATTCCTTTTGAGTTCGCCTTAGCAGTTGTGAATTCAGGTTCGGGTGAGATGGCCTATATGGAACGGCAATCACAAAATTTTGCTGACTGGTATGCTGATTCTGCCAATCACCTGTACTATATCTATTATCTGATTCCGCCAAGCGGCTCTGCAACCGAAAACCTGACGTCGGATGAAGTATTATTCATTGCAGTTCCCCAGATCAAAAAGCTTGTGTACAGGGACATGACTTCCACCATTCTTGCTGCTATATTGTTTTCGCTGATCATTGTCTCGGCATTTTATTTAACGGTAAGCACCATGATCCGTCAGAAAAAGTTGAGTGAAATAAAAAATGATTTCATCAACAACATGACCCATGAATTTAAAACACCGATTGCTACTATTTCGCTTGCGGTGGATGCCATAAAAAATGAAAAAGTACAAAGAGATACAGAGAAGCTTGGTTATTTCAGCAGCATTATCAAAGAAGAAAACCAGCGGATGAACCGGCAGGTGGAAACCATTTTAAAGTCGGCACTAATGGACAGGCAGGAAGTGCAGTTGAATTTAAAACCTTTGCATGTGCATGAGATCATTCGTGATGTGGCTGATAATTTTATTTTGCGATTGCAGGAGAAGCAGGGAATGCTGGAAACCGATCTAAGCGCAACCGATGATTTGATTGAAGGTGACGAAGTGCATATTTCCAATTTGATCACCAACCTTATGGACAATGCAGTGAAGTACTCCAAAGAAAACGTGCCGCCAATTATTCGCTTATCCACTTCATCTAACAATAAGAAATTTATACTTCGAATTGAAGACAATGGTATTGGTATGACAAGAGAAACTCTGAAAAGGATCTTCGAAAAATTTTACAGGGCTCATACAGGAAATATTCACAACGTAAAAGGTTTTGGTTTGGGATTGAGTTATGTGAAGAATGTTGTAGAAGCACATAGCGGAACCATCAAAGCTGAAAGCACATTAGGAAAGGGAAGTTGTTTTACAATTGAGTTTAGTTTGAAGAAAGATTAGGCCTCCCAAAATTCCTCCTGACGCTTGTGCTAGAATTTAATTGGATTCCTCCAACTGAATCCAAAATGCTGAATTGGCTGAATAACGATCTGAGTTAAATGGGAATTCAGCTTATGATGTTTGTGTTTTTTGCAATCACTTATTTATTTCTTGTGCTCTTTTCCATTGCAACCGGAACTCCAAAATAAAAAAGCCTCACAAAGATGTAAGGCTTTTACTTTATACATTGAACCTTTTAATCTCAACTATCTCCAAAATCCTGGTTCAGATTATATTACCAGCAACGCATCTCCATAACTGAAGAAACGATACTTATCCTTGATCGCTTTCTTATAGGCTTCCATGGTCAGATCATATCCTGCAAAGGCGCAGGTCATAATGAGCAGGCTGGTTTTTGGCAAATGAAAATTCGTTACCAAAGAATCTGCAATACTGAAATCATAAGGTGGATGGATAAAAATATTCGTCCAGCCTTCAGATGATTTCAGCAATCTTTGTGCAGTAACAGAAGATTCCAAAGCTCTCATGGTGGTTGTACCAATAGAGCAAATCCTGTGTCCTGTTTCCTTTGCCTTGTTTACAATTTTTGTTGAGGCTTCTTCAATGCGATAGTATTCTGCATCCATTTTATGTTTGCTCAGATCCTCCACTTCAATCGGACGGAAAGTTCCCAATCCTGTATGCAGTGTTACTTCTGCAAAGCGGATTCCTTTGATCTCGCAACGCTTGATCAGTTCACGGCTGAAGTGCAAACCTGCAGTAGGAGCGGCTACTGCACCTTCGTGTTTGGCATAAACGGTTTGATAACGTTCACGGTCTTCTTCGTCGGGCTTGCGTTTAATATATTTGGGCAAAGGAGTTTCGCCATATTTTTCCAGCACCTGCCTGAATTCATCATCAGTGCCTTCGTGCAAAAATTTAATGGTGCGTCCGCGGGAAGTAGTATTGTCAATCACCTCAGCAACCAGTTCCTCCGTATCGCCGAAATACAATTTGTTGCCTACACGAATTTTTCTTGCGGGATCAACGATTACATCCCAAAGGCGGTGCTCCTTGTTGAGCTCGCGCAGCAAAAACACTTCTATTTTGGCACCTGTTTTTTCCTTGCGTCCATACATGCGTGCAGGAAACACTTTGGTATTGTTCACAACAAATACATCCTTGTCATCAAAATAATCCAGGATGTCGCGGAAATGTTTGTTCTCGATCTGTCCTGTTTTGCGGTGAATCACCATCAGGCGGGCATCTTCACGCTTTTTAGTAGGATGTTGGGCAATGAGGTTGAGTGGTAAGTCAAACTTAAATTGTGAAAGCTTCATGGGCTGTTTATTCAGTTAATTGTTCAGGCCTCATGACGCAAACCGTACTGTAGCTGCGGATTTGTGAGAAATTCCAGACTCGGTCTTACGGCACCGGGTTGGTCATTTAGCGGTAAAGGCCGCAAAAATAAGGCTAAATCAAAAAATAATAGAAAATTTTTATGGAGAAGGAATTTCCTGACCTCTTTATGTTATCTTGAAGTCCTTTCATCTATTAACTAACCGCATCCTGTTATGAGGAACCTGATTGTTCTCGCTGTTTGTTTTTTTTCTTTCACAGTTTCTTTTTCACAAAAAGCGAAAGTGCCTCCAAAAAACTATCCAAGCTTGTTATGGGAGATCACGGGCAATGACTTAAGCAAGCCTTCCTATCTTTTTGGCACCATGCACGTAAGCAGCAAAATGGTTTTTCATTTGTCCGATTCGTTTTATCTCGGTATTAAAAATGCCGATGTCGTAGCACTGGAAACTGACATGGGTACATGGCAGGATGATTTTTCAAGATACGACCTGGAAGGAAGCGGGTTGAATTTCGATTATCAATTAAGAAGAGGATCCGATGGTCCCGGTGATTATCTTACCATTGGCACACTCCAAATTCCACCATATGAAAAATTAATTGAAATGGCTTTATACAGCAGCCCGGCCATGATCAATAGTTTTTTGTACAGAAGCAATTCCGATCAAACAGTTGATTTTGAAGAAGACACTTACCTGGACATGCATATTTATCAGGCCGGTAAAAAATGGGGTAAGAAAGTTTGCGGCGTTGAAAATTTTGATCGCAGCATGGAGTTGATGAAAGAAGCGTATATAGATGCATCCAAAGAGAAAAACAAAAAGCAAAGGAGTTTTGATAATGATGGAGATTTTTCTTATTCAAAGCTGGAAGATGCTTACCGGATGGGCAATCTTGATTTGCTCGATACCATCAATAAAGTAAACAGTACTTCAGCCGCTTTCGATGAAAAGTTTTTATACAAAAGAAATGAGATCCAGGCCAATTCCATTGATTCCATTCTTAAAACAAAACAAGCGCTTTTTGTTGGTGTAGGTGCAGCGCATTTACCCGGACAAAGAGGCGTGATTGAAATCTTGCGCAGGAAGGGATATAAGCTTCGGCCTATAAGAATTACAGAAAGAGACAGCAGGCATAAAGAAGAATTAGAGAAGATCCGTGTGCCGGTACAGTTCAGTAAGCAAACTTCAAAGGATGGATTTTTCAGCGTGAGCCTTCCCGGTAAATTATATGATTTTAATACGGCTTATGGAATTGTGGACCAACAGCAATTTGCCGATATGAGCAATGGCGCTTATTACATGGTTACACGCATCAACACCAACAGCATTTTGTGGGGACATAGTGAAGACCAGGTGCTTCGTAAAATTGATAGTGTGATCTATGAAAATATTCCCGGAAAAATTTTGACGAAGGAAGCCATAACTAAAAACGGCTATAGAGGATTTGAAGTGACCAATCGTACCCGCCGCGGCGATTTTCAACGCTACAATATTTTTGTGACGCCGTTCGAAATTATTTTATTCAAGATGAGCGCCAATGGCGATTATGTAAAAGACGGAACGGAAGCCGATAAGTTTTTCAACAGTATTCAATTTGGTGATTATAAAACTGAGTGGAAGACGTGGTCTCCTTCTTACGGCGGATTTGAAGTGGAGTTTCCTCATGAACCTGTTGTGATTGACAAAGCCAACTGGCAGTTCATGGCTTTGGATAGAGCCACCAACACCGGCTTTGAAGTGATCAAAACCGATATTCATAATTACGATTTTGTTGAAGAAGATACATTTGATCTTGCACTGATGGAAGAAAGTTTTTCTTCCTCTGATTTTATTGAGAAACAAACAAGCCGCAAACTCACAACATCCAATGGTTATCCTGCACTGGAAACAAAATACAAATACAAAGACGGCTCGGTGGCATTGGTGAAGTTCCTGATACAGGGAACACATTATTACACATTGATCGCACATGGTAAAACAGAGAACCCGAAAATGAATCAATTCCTGAATTCATTTAAGATCACGCCTTTTCATTACGATCAGCCAAAACAGTTAGCAGATACTTCCCTTTATTTTACCGTCAGTTCTCCTGTGCCTTTGGAGAAACCAAAGAAATTATCCTTGTATCCTGAAAATGTTTCAAAATATGGATACGCCGATGATGACGAAGCGCTTGCGGAAAACGGAACCTACAAGAGCAAGGTTATTGCCAATGATTCCACAGGCGAGAAAATTTATGTTTATTTCAGCAAGCCTTCACGCTATTATTATGATGAAGACACTACATCGGGATTGGACAGTTCTTATTTTGAAAGAGGCCGTATGAAATGGCAGTTCCGTAGTACAAACGAATACCGCTTGCCCAATAAAACCAAAGTGTATGAATACGTTGTCGGCGATTCCAAAAGCAGCCGCTATGTGCGGGGAAAGGCATTTTCAAAAGATGGAGTGAGTTACTGGATGGAAACGGAAGGTGATACGCTTTCCAAACCAAGTGCTTTCATCACCAGCTTTTTTGAAAGCTTTAAACCTGCTGATACAGTGAAAGGAACGAACGTTGCTGAACGGAAATCCAATTTATTTTTTGGGGATTTTTTCAGCAAGGATACACTGCTTCACCGCAGGGCTGTTGTGAATGTAGATAAAGTGGATTTTGATTCTTCTGATTTTTCCGGATTGAAAAATTGTATTCAGTCGCTTAACTGGAATGAAAAGAAATATGTGGATGTGAAGAATAATTTTGTATGGCAGCTTTCCACTGTTAAAAGCAAAGCATCTGCCGATTATTTAAAAGATATTTATTATGCTGCAGGCGATACGGTGGAATTGCAATATACAGCCTTATCAGCTTTACTGCATCAAAAAACAGCGTATGCCTACCAGGTATTCCGCGATATTATAGTAACCGATCCTCCGGTGCTGGATGTTAGCAACAAAGGATCGAACTACGGAAGAAGAAATTATAATGGTTATTCCGATTTTACTTATGCTTCAAATCAGTATGATGATGATGATTTCAGAGGCAGTAATTTTCTGAGTGCTCTTTCAGATTCTTTACAACTAACCGCTTCTATTTTTAAAGACCTGCTTCCTTTGATGAATATTCATGATTATGAGCAACCCATTATGGATTTGGCTGGAACATTAATTGACAGCAGCATGATCAGTGGAAAAGACTATGAAGCGTACCTCACAAAGTTTTTAATTGAAGCGAAACAGTTGTTGAAGAAGCAGATCATCAGCGATAAAAATAAATCTATTGAGCAGGCGCAAAAAGGTGATGATGATAATTCCAATGTTTACAATTACAGAGTGAAGGATGAAGATGATGGCAATACCGAGTTGAGTTTGTATACCACTTTGCTGATGCCGTACTGGGATAAAAATCCATCTATTCCTCAATTCATTAATCAATTGCTAAAGAGTGATGATAAACGGTTGAAGTACACAACAACAATGCTTCTGCTGCGTCAGCATAAGCCGGTTGCCGATACACTGCTCACTTATTTTGCCAGCCTGGATGATTACCGTTATGAGCTTTAT
>JAICTW010000461.1 GCA_025936195.1 Flavisolibacter sp. | reverse complement strand
GGGTCTAAAGCAGGCGTACTTGAAGAACAATCACCCACCTTTATTTGAAGATCTTTTCTTTGTGTGGCAATGGCTATCCCGCTTCTGTATTCAGTTACACAAACCGTTATCACATAAATGCCAACATCCGGGGCAATTCCCGTTATTTCACCAGTGGCAGTATTCAATTGTATGTCCGGTCCCAAAGGTGATGAAGCATTATAGGAAGCAGAATAAGGGACAGAATTATAAGGCGGACTTGAAGGGGCAGCAGGTCTTGGATCAAGAGTTGTGCCGCCAGTATATGCAGAGCAAAAAGAATACGACAAAGAATCTCCGTCCGGATCTTTTGCGCCAAAACTGTAAACAAAAGAATTGTGTGCGCAAACAACCACAGTGTCCTGACCTGCAAATTGTGCGCTGTTATTAGCAGGGCTGCTGGCAATAGATCCATTACCGGGAATTTGCGCTGTGTAAGTAGCGCCTACATTATTGGAACCAATTAGATTATTGATGCCTACAATTCTGCAACATCTTTGATAAGCAATTGTATACCCTTGCGCTACTTCTGGAAGTGTTACATCAAATTCATAATAACCTACATCATAGCAAACAGGCGGCGGGTTGTTAATGCAGGGATTGGGAGAGCCAAGCTCCAGGTGTACTATTTTGTTTCTCTTGACCGTGCTGTTCCAAACCGAGGCGAGACTGCCGTTATTGAAAATGGATATGGATGCATCATCATCCAATGGTGCCGCTCCGGAAGGAGCAAAACAATCGCGGTATAATTTTAAAACAACGTGATAAGTGTAGTTATTTCCAGATTGGCTGGTCAACGTATAATACATTTCCCCGCCGGTAATGTGGTTGGCAAAAGAGCTGATGCTGATCAGGAAAACAATGAAGAAAAAGAAAAGTTTTTTCATTGGGTTTGGTGGCATGTGTTCGTTAGATAGTTTAACAAGATGATATTCGATTCAACAGCTTCTTCCTTCATTCCCAGGTGGCCTGCATTTTCAAGGACATGAATATAAGTCAAATCTGCCAGAGAACCTTGCTCCAGCCCATCTTTTAACGGAACAGTAGTATCGTATTTTCCTAGTATAAAAAGTACCGGCACTTTGCTGTTTTTTAAAACTTCGGTCCTGTCGGGCCTTTGCATCATAGCCCGTTGGTAATAAACGATAGCTTCAGGCAAAAAGTTGTACGAGTCATTGATTTGTTCTTCAATCAGTTCCGGCCTTTCTGCTTTAGTAACAGTACTAAACAGGTTGGGAATAGAATGGTTTACAAAATCACGAAGGCCGTTCTTTTGAATATTCTCAATGGTTTTTCTTCTTGTTGCCTTTTTTTCTTCCGAATCGGCATAAGCCGTAGAATGGAAAAGTCCGAACCCCTTTAAAAGTTCCGGATATTTTTCTGCCAGAGCCAGTGTAACATATCCGCCCATGCTGTGACCAATTACGATGGCCCCCTTCCGGCTTCCCCCAACGGAGGAAGGGTCAGCCGCACTAACCTCGCTTGTTGTGAAGCCCTTATTGATCCGTTGGTTTTCCTTTTCAGGAGTTTCAAATATTTTTCTTTGTGCGAAAGGAAGATCATTCAGGTTTTGCCTTATTCTGTTTAATGAATTTTCAAGATCAAATAAAATTTCATCATTAGTAAAACGAATTACGGAATAGCCTTTCATTTGAAGCCATGAAGTCCTTTCTTCATCACTGATCTTATTTTCAGGCAATTGATGGATCAATCCGTCAACTTCAATAATCAATTTTTTAGCAAGACAAACAAAATCAACAATGAAGTTTCCGATAATGTGCTGCCTTCTAAAACTATATCCATTTAACTTATTACCTCTTAATTGTTGCCATAGGAAGTCCTCTGCTTTTGTGGGAGACCTTCTGTGTTCTGAAACAAAATTCTTTAATAGCTTATATGTCACAGGATCGGCTTCCCAAAAAAACTCTCCCACTGAAACGTCTTCCAATGCCTTTAAGGAATCTTGAGTAAGCGAGGTTTGTGTGTTGGCTAAGCCTCCTCCGTTGGGGGAGGTTTGGTGGGGGCCGCTGCTTTCATGCAAAATGATTTCTTTCACACATTCCGCCATACCTTCTATACTCATATCTTCTATAACTTGCGACTGTCCGCTACCGGGAAGATCAGGGATGATCAATTTATAATTTGGAAAGGCGTGGAATTGATTACTCCACAAACCACCATCAAATGGAACTCCGTGCAATAAAACTATTACGGGACCCTCGCCAACGGTTCTGTAAAAAATGTTTTTGCCTTTATGTGTGATCTCTTTTTCCTGCATACAATTTGGTTTTGGAAAGATGCCAGGTTCTGTAAATGATTAAAAGCACGATGGGAATTAAAGCATTGTTCATTTGTTGCGGAAGAAAAAACCAGGTGATCATTAAAACAACACTCAGCCAAAAAACAATTGTAAAATAATTTCGAATCCATGCCTTTTTGCTGTGAACAAAAAATGCCATTACAAAATTGGTGGGCAATGCCCAAAGCAAATTGTAATTGTTGCTGCAAACTTTATGACTGGTTCCAAACCACATGAACAAAAGAACAATGCCTGCTAAACCCAAAAGGAAAAAGAAAACAAAATCAAAAACAAGTATTGCTTTTGTCCATTTGAATTGAATAAGTGAAATGCCAATAACGATCAGAAGCAACAAACTGAAAACAACAACAGGTGTAAAGAGAGATTTGCCATTTAAAGGTGATGGCATTTGCAAAATCATTTGAGGAGATGCAGCCAATGGCTGTTTGTTGACTGTGGCGCTGTCAAATCCTTTTAATAAATAATCAGGAAGGAACATGGCTTCCCTGTTGGAAACTTTTCGATCCAGCTTTGCACCCAATAAAATATCAATTCCCAGTTTGCTCCAGTATTCGTTGCCTGCATTCAAATAACTATGGATCAGATCTCTGAACGTGGGTGTTTGCTTTGGTAAAATATTTTTGAATACAACAGGAGCGTTAATATTTTTTACAACAATATCACCCGCACGCGTGGTGCAATTATCAAAAAGAAAATTGTAACGATAATAACGATTTTGTTCCAGTGCATTGTTTTGAAGCGCCGCATACAATTTTTGTTTTTCATCACAGCTTAACTGCAGCACCTGTTCCTGAACACTTCTGCTTTCAATTTTGTACTCGTAAAGAAAATCATCGGAGTTTTCAACAGACAAAGAATACAATAAGTTTCCTTTGATAAACTTCCAGTAAAAGTCAGGATTGAATTCAAACGTGCCATAGTTGAAAACAAAATCGGTTCCCTGTGCAGCATCCTGAACCCGCAGCGCTGTATGCCCGAAGGTTGAATACAATTCTTCTCCAGGACTGCAGGTGAGCAGCGTAATGCGCAGGCGGGAAGAATCGGTTTGGCAAAGAGCAGTATTGAAAGAGCAGAAAGCGATGAAGAACGTAAGAAATACTTTT
>JAICTW010000434.1 GCA_025936195.1 Flavisolibacter sp. | reverse complement strand
TATGATGTGGGGGCAAAAGATGAAAATCCCAGCAGAACAGGTTTTGCGCATTTGTTTGAACATTTAATGTTCGGAGGTTCTATCAACATCCCCGTTTACGATGAGCCTTTGCAAATGGCCGGCGGCGAGAACAATGCTTATACGACCAACGATCTTACCAACTACTACATACAATTGCCTGCCGAAAATCTGGAAACAGCTTTCTGGCTTGAAAGCGATCGCATGTTGTCGCTGGCCTTTACAGACAACAGTTTGGAAGTGCAACGAAAAGTAGTGAGTGAAGAATTTAAGGAACATTATCTGAACAAGCCTTACGGCGATGTGTGGTTAAAGCTGCGTGAGCTTGCTTACGAAGTGCATCCTTATCGCTGGATGACAATTGGAAAAGAGTTATCACATATTGAGAATGCACAATTGCAGGATGTGAAAAATTTCTTTTTCAAACATTATCGCCCCAACAATGCCATTTTAGTTGTGGCCGGAAATATTACGGTAGAACAGGTGAGAACACTGGCCGAAAAATGGTTTGGCCCAATTGAACCCGGAGAAAAATATATTCGCCATTTGCCGCAGGAGCCGAAACAAATCAAGGCAAAAAAACTGGAGGTAAGTGCAGATGTTCCATTGGATGCTTTTTACAAGTGCTGGCATATTTTTCCAAGAATGGACCATCGTTATTACGTGTCTGATTTGATTACGGAAATACTGGGCGGAGGCGGATCGTCAAGATTGTTCCAATCATTGGTGAAAGAAAAAAAATTATTCAGCAATATTGAATGTTATCATTTCGGGACCACTGACGCGGGCTTGCTTGCTATTGAAGGCAAACTGGTAAAGGGCGTAAAGATGCAAGATGCAGAAGCCGCTGTTGATGAAGAATTAGAAAAGCTGAAGCAGGAACAAGTAAGCGAAGACGAATTACAAAAAGTGAAAAATAAAACCGAAAGCATGATTGCTTTTGAGGACATGAGCTTAATGAACCGTGCCAACAGCCTGGCTTTTTACGAATTGCTTGGTGATGCCGCTTTAATGAACACAGAACTGGGCCGTTATAATAAAGTAACGGTGGAAGATGTGCTGCAGGTAAGCAATGAAATTTTCAGAAAGGAGAACAGCAGTGCACTATACTACCGTTCCAAAAATTTAATTGTAAATTAGATTATGCTTACCAGGAAACAAGTACTCGAAGCCCTGAACTCTATCCCCGAAGAAAAATTTGATGCTACGATAGCAATCGAAGAAATCATTTTGCTTGAAAAAGTAGAAGAAGGACTTAAGGACTTAAAGAATGGCCGTGTGATCAGCGAGGAAGACCTTGACAAGGAAATGGAAAAATGGTAAGAATTCAGTATACTTCACGGGCCGTAAAAGACCTGAACAATATATATTCTTTTATAAGCCGAGATTCTGTTTTATATGCAAGAGCATTTATAACAGCTTTAAGGAAAAGAGCTTCCACTCTGAAGAAATATCCGGAACTTGGCAGGCCTTTTCAAAAAGATAAATATGAAGATTTGCGTCAGGTAATTTATAAAACGTATCGTATCATTTATCACTTTGCGGGAAAAGGATGTAACCATTATTACCATTCACCATCACACGAGGCTGCCCGACCATATTATAGAACTACAGGATTTTAAGAAATAATCATGTTATTACGAACAGAACCTCCAAAAATCAAAGACGCCGTAGAATTCGATCTTAAATTGAAGCCTTATGAAAAGCACATTTTAAATAATGGCGCTGAAGTGTATGTGATTGATGCCGGGGCTGAAGATGTGTTGCAGATTGAATGGGTGTTTTATGCCGGCAATTGGTTTGAAAACAAAAATCTGGTGGCGGCAAGCACTAATTTCTTATTGAAGAACGGAACCTCTCGAAAAAATGCATTTCAACTCAACGAGCATTTTGAATATTACGGTTCTTACCTCAACCGCAGTTGTTATAATGAAACAGCAACTGTTTCACTTCACTGTCTTACAAAACATTTGGAAGTTCTGTTACCTCTTGTGAGAGAAATGCTGACAGACTCTATTTTTCCTGAAGAGGAGATCAGCATTTACAAGCAGAACATGAAGCAGCGGTTAAATGTGAACTTAAAGAAAAGCGATTTTGTTGCAGGACGTTTAATTGATGCGTATATGTATGGCGAAGAACATCCTTACGGCCGCTATACCAAATTTGAAGATTTTGACCACGTTACTAGAGAAGACATTCAAAATTTTTATAAGCGCTATTATCAAAATGGAAAATTTGTGGTGTTTGTTGGTGGTAAGGTGCCTTCCAATTTATTTCCATTACTGAATCAATACTTCGGCGATCTCAATTATAAAGCCGTTAGTGTTGCTGATCTTCCTTCGCATCCATCTATCGAAAAAAAATACCGCGTCATTAATGATCCGCAGGGTGTGCAGGGCGCCATTCGCATGGGCATCCATTTTCCCAACCGCCACCATCCGGATTTTATTAAAGCCCAGGTGTTGAACAATGTTTTCGGTGGATTTTTCGGATCAAGGCTGATGAGCAATATTCGCGAGGAGAAAGGTTATACGTATGGAATTTTCAGTTACCTGGAAAACCATATGCAGCAAAGTGCATGGATCATCAGCACCGAAGCCGGAAGAGATGTTTGTGAAGCCACGATTATTGAAGTGTATAAGGAAATGAATATACTCAGGGAAGAACCTGTGGATGATGAAGAATTATTACTCGTTCGCAATTATATGATGGGTTCCATCCTTGGCGATTTAGACGGGCCTTTCCACATCATCAGCCGTTGGAAAAATATTATCCTCAACGACCTTGATGAAAATTATTTTTACCAGCAAATTGATACTATCAAAAAGGTTTCAGCAAAAGAATTACAGGACCTGGCCAATAAATATTTAATTCCGGAAAGTTTTTATGAGTTGGTGGTGGTTTAAGTTTCATCAACTTGCATCAAACGAAATCTCCTTGGATTCCATCTCCGATCTAAATCACTCTTCCAGCGCCTTATTGCGTGTTAGCTTATTAACTCTTGTACTTTAAGGAAAGCTAAACGCAATACAGCGCCTGCAGTATTTCAGCATAGCACGACAACCATACTATCGTAAAAAACAGTGGAAGTATAATGACTCTGCCCCCTTGTGCGTTGGCATCGCTGCGCATGCGGAGCAATTGCGGCAGCGGGCCCTTTCTTTTTCTTTCTTTGGGCAAAGAAAGAAAGAGGAAGAGCAATGGTCACTCCACACTCTTTATCCAAATAGCTATCTGGTGCGGCGCCGCTTCATCACCACCAAAATAAGGATAGAGTTGATAGCCTTCTGCTTTTTCCGTAGCAGCCAGGCGAGGCATTACCGTGGTAAAACCATTCACTGTAAATAAATAATTGCTGCCATTAACCTTAATAGAACAATTAACTTCTGCACCAATGGCAATTGTTGTCAGCTCTTTCGAACTAACTGCACCTTCGTTGTACACATAAGCAAACAGGCGAAGCACTTTATCGCTCCAGCGCCATCCAAATCGTGCACTGTATTGGTGATGATCTGCATTGTTGTCGGAGAAACCATACAATTTATT
>JAICTW010000098.1 GCA_025936195.1 Flavisolibacter sp. | reverse complement strand
TTTTCGTTTACATTTGCAACTGCAAAAAATGAACTCATGAAATATCTGTTTCTTTTTTTTATTGCCGGTATTATTATTTCGTGCACAGGCACGGATAAGCCTTCCACAAGAGCCGAAGCTACCCAGGATTCACTGAACAAAGTAGCGATGGCCGACAGCAGTAGTTACACCACCATGCAATGGCTGGACTCCACCACTCAGGACCTTGGAAAAATAAAAGAAGGAAGTGTAGTGGAAATTTCATGGAAATTTAAGAACACAGGAAATAAGCCTTTGATCATTGCTGAAGCAAGAGGCACTTGCGGTTGCACCATTGCCGACAAACCAAAAGAGCCGATAGCACCCGGAAAAGAAGGCGTGATCAAAGCAAGATTCAATAGTCAGGGACAATCTCCAAATGTAACTAAGACAGTTACTGTGGATGCCAATACAAAACCTGAATCACATCATTCCTTAACATTCACTGCGCAAATAACTAAAGAATAACTCAATAATTAAGAACTATGTATTTATTACAAGCAGCAACCGGAGGCAGTAGTATCATGCCGTTTTTCTTTGTAGCCATGATCCTTGTTTTTTGGTTGTTTTTTATTCGTCCGCAGGCAAAAAAGCAAAAACAGCAGAAATTGTTCATTGAGAATTTGCAGAAAGGAGATAAAGTAATAACCATTGCCGGCATTCACGGAATAATAAATAAAGTGAATGAAGATGGAACAATTAATCTCGAGATCAATCCGGGCAGTTATATTAAAATGGAAAAATCAGCCATTTCGCTGGAAATGACCAATCAGGTAAACAAACCTGCAGCAGCAACGCCTGCTAAAAAATAGAACTACGATCTAAAAAGAATGAATTCAAAAGGAGCTTATTCATTAGCTCCTTTTATTTTTAAAAATAGCAGAGTAAATTGTTCCTTAATTATCCTAATAACCTAATTATAGTTCTGCTATGCTCAGGATCGGACTTACTGGAGGAATTGGTTCAGGTAAAACCACGGTTGCTAAAATATTTGAATTGCTGAATGTTCCCGTTTATTATGCAGACGAAGCCTCCAAGCGTTTATACCACACCGACAAGGACCTTATCGCAAGTATTAAAAAACATTTTGGTGAAGACGTTTATACCAACGAACAACTGAACCGCTCCAAATTAGCCGCTATTGTTTTTAATGATCCTGATAAACTGGAATTATTAAATGAGCTGGTACACCCTCCCACTCTCCGCGATGCAGAAGAATGGATGCAAAAACAAACAGCACCTTATGTAATTAAAGAAGCCGCACTTTTATTTGAAAGCGGCTCTGTCAAAGGATTGGATTACATCATTGGCGTACAGGCGCCTTCTCATTACAGGATCAGGCGGGTGATGGAAAGAGATGGTATGAAAAGAGAAGAAGTCATCAGCCGTGCCAATCGCCAGATTGATGAAGACATTAAAATGCATTTGTGTGATTTTGTGATTGTGAATAATGATCAGGAGTTAGTAATACCACAAGTACTGGAATTGCACAGTAAGTTTTTAGAGATAAATAGCCATACTTTGAAGGTGGTTAAAGATTAGAATTTTAATAAAGGCGCTAATCTATTTTGTTAGATCCCTTCAATTGTAGTGAAAGGCTCTGATTTATTGAGGAACAATTTCTATGAGCAAATCTTCTTTACAACCGCTTGGCTGAGCAAGCAATTAAAGAAGTAACCAAAATGATTGCAACTCCTCATCATCTGAACAATTCAATTCTCAGCATCTTTCTCCCATCATCCTGCTGTTGGAATATTAACAAATGCATCTTCCTTTTGTCCCATAGCGGCTCTCTTCATTTGCTTCGCCACATCATGACCAACATATTTTTCTATTCTTCCTTCCACCAAATAAATTAATGGTGTTAAGACCACTGCCATGGTTGCTTTGTAAATGTAATTCATGATGCCAAAGGCCAGTATCTGCTGCCAGCTAAACACGCCCCAAAAAGCAATGAACAAAACAATATAGCTGTCCACTATTTGCGAAACCAGTGTGGAACCGGTTGCCCGAAGCCAGATATGTTTTTCTCCTGTTGCTCTTTTTATTCTATGGAATACTGTTACATCAACAATTTGGCTCACCAGAAAAGCAACAATGCTTCCTACAATGATCCTCATGCCTTGCCCGAATATTCCGGAAAAGGCAGCCTGCATATCCGGAATTCCATTATTCACATTCACCGGTTTCCAGAAATCGGCAGCCGGAACATCAATGGCAATGAAGTACATTAAAAACGCATAAGCGATCAATCCCACTGCTGTAAACGAAATTCGCCGCACAGCTTTGGGACCGTAATATTCATTGACAATATCCGTCATAATGAACTCCAAAGGCCACAGCAACACACCGCAGGTAAGATTGAATCCCAATCCGCTTTGTCCAAACATGGTGAAATTGGCAGGCGGCAATCCAAACAATTTTTCAAGCGAAAAAATTTTAGTTCCGATGGATTCTGCAATCAGTGCATTGCAGCAAAAGAAAGCCGTCATTCCAAGAAAGAGTTTCGTTGGTTTGCTTTTAAGAATGTCGTGTATCATTTAAGTAGAAGATGTATAAGATTTGAATCACTAAAAATAAAATATTGGCGGTAAGCAGCCATGAAGGAATTACCTGTAATTTTTTTCTGGAGATCAAAAACAATATAAAATAGCAAAACACTAAAAAAGGATTGATGATAAATCCCATTAAATAACCAATCAAGGCTATGGTGGATGAAATATCCTGGTTCTTAATCCAGTCGGTCATTTGAACGGAGAAGGCAATCAAAAAACAGATATTGCAAATGAAAGCGACTCTTGACAAAAACAAAAGCCATTTGAAGTTTGTAGTTTGTGGTTTGTGGTTTGTGGTTTGGTTCGCTTCCATAACGATGGGTTGTGTAAACGTGAATGACGAATCTTCAATCGTGAACTCAAGAGTTCTTTCGTTTTCAGATTCTTTATGAGAGCTTCTATCAAAAAAATTTGTTCAACGACGATTTTCCCAAAGAATTTGCCGGTGAAACATTCCTACACAACATTCAATCACCTCTTCCACTCTGACGATCTTTCTTTTGCAATGAGGCTCAGATCGTGAAGGTTTGCAACTGCAAACTGAAACTGTAAATTGCCCTCTCTCTCCTGCTCCATTTACAATTGACGAAAATACCATTATTTTGTCGCCATTAAAACCGGTATATGAACAAGGGTTTCCTCCACAAGATTCTTCCACATATTATTGCTGTTGTTGTTTTTTTGATTGTTTCGGCAGTTTATTGCAAACCAGCTTTGCAAGGCGAAGTATTGCAGCAGACAGATGTGATACAATGGAGGGCTATGGCCAAGAATTCTTTTGATTACAAGGAAACACATGGGCATTTTCCTCTGTGGACCAATGGAATGTTTAGTGGTATGCCGGCTTATCAAATTGCGATGGAGTCAAAAGTTCCCGTAACACCAAACTGGTTTTATAGCATATTTACCTTGTGGCTGCCCAAACCCATTAATTTTTTCTTTTTGGCATGCATTTGCTTCTATTTTTTAACACAGGTGCTTCGGATCAATCCCTACCTGGGAATTTTTGGAGCGCTGGCTTATGCATACGCTACTTACAATCCTGTGATTGTATCAGTAGGACATGACACCAAAATGGGAACTCTTGCTTTGATGCCGGCCTTCATTGCCTCGCTCATGGTTCTTTATGAACGACGGTACTTGTTGGGAGCTGCATTAGTAGTTGTATTCACGTCCTTACTGATAAACTTTAATCACATGCAAATCGTTTATTACAGTTTGATGATCGCTGTATTTATGACGATCGGTTATGCGGTGCATTGGATCAAACAAAAAGAGTATAAACGCTTGCTGATCGCAGGAGCTATAGCTATTGGCGCGGGTTTGTTGGGAATACTATGTAATGCAGTACAAATAGGAACCACACTTGATGTATCTAAAACTTCTATCCGTGGCGGAACCGAATTACCCGATCCCAACTCCACGAAGTCGGGACTAAGTACAAAGTATGCTCTGGATTACAGCATGTACAAGACAGAGCCTTTTGTAATGATGGTTCCGAAGATGTATGGCGGCAGCAGTGATAAGTTGGAAATTTCTGAAGAAAATTCGAAAGCAATAGGACAACTGCAACAAATGCCTCAGCAATTGGCGCAAGTGCTGCAACAAGGATTAAATACATATTGGGGAGGTATTGGTTATACATCAGGTCCTCCTTACGTTGGTGCTATTATTTGCTTTCTTGCTTTAGTTGGATTTTTCATTTTGGGCAACAAACATAAATGGTGGGTATTGGCGTTAACAGTGCTCACCATCTTAATGAGTTGGGGAGAATATTTTCAAGGTTTCAATGCTTTCCTTTTAAAGGAACTGCCGATGTATAATAAGTTCAGGGCTCCAAGCATGATCCTTGTCATTCCCACTTTTTTGTTTTGCATGATGGCCGTGATGACCCTACAGAAATTTATTTCGTACGAAAACAAAGAAGAATTATGGGAGCGGTATAAAAAAGGATTGATCTTAACAGCGGGTGTATTTGTTGTTTTATTACTGATTTATTTTAATGCGGATTTTACATCGCAAAGCGATAAGCAATTCAGTCAGGGTTTTGCACAATATGGAGATCAGGTGATGAATTACGTGAATGAGTTTTTGAGAGCCTTAAAGCAAGATCGAAAAGATCTTTTCTTTGGAAGCCTTACCCGAACCTTCTTCTTTGTTTTGGCTGCGGCATTTCTGCTATGGTTAAATTATAAAAGGAAGCTTCAAGGATGGCTAACTTTTACATTGATTGGAATTCTTTCCTTCATTGATGTGATGCAAATAGATACCAAGTATTTGAATGCGGATAATTATCAGGAATCAACGGAATATGAAAACAATTTCAAACCCACGGCTGCTGATGTGCAAATCATGCAGGATACATCGTTCTTTCGTGTGTTTGATTTACGCAATGGAGTACGAAACTCTTTTAATGGTGGTGCATTAGCCGCTTATTTTCATAAATTGATCGGAGGTTATCATCCTGCTAAATTGAGCATTTACCAAGACCTTATTGATCACCAGCTGATCAAGGATAACATAGAACAGCAATTGTTTGTAGCACCTGGAAGTATTCCGGCTGTAAATATGCTGAATACAAAGTACATCATACTTCCGTTACAACGAGGTGATACGGTTGTTACCAATCCAAGCGCTTTGGGTGATGCATGGTTTGTAAAAGGCATCCGTTTTGAAAGCACTCCTCCGGCTGTAATGAATTCATTGACCAATTTAAATCCAAAGGATACAGCAGTTGTTTTTACAAAAGATAAAAGTTTGGTTTCGTATGCTCCGGCAGCAAATTCTTCCGACAGCATTTGGCTTATCAGGAACGACAACGATGAAGTGAACTATAAATCCAACGCCGCTTCCAATCGCTTCGCCGTGTTCAGTGAGGTCTATTATGACTTAGGATGGAAGGCATACATTGATGGGAAGGAAGTTCCCATAATAAGAACGGATTATGTGCTGAGGGGCTTGTCCGTGCCTTCAGGGCAACATACTATTCGTTTTGAATTTCATCCCGCATCCTATTATATGGGTGAAAAATTAGCAACATTTGCAAGCATTCTTGCCTGGTTGCTAATCATCGGAACTATTGTTCAGGCGTACAGAACATCGAAAGCAGACAAAGTCTGACATGCCAAATGTATTAGGATTGGTTTCGTTCCGGATATTTCCCACACACATGGGTGGGCAAAAAGGTGTGGCCCTTTTTTATAAGTATTTACAAAGATACTTGACTATACTGCTTGCCGTTTCGGTTGACAATCAGGACAGCAAAGACACGAAAACTGTGAAGATGCTTTGTCCCAATAAAAAGATTTATCAGAATCTTTTTACAATAAAGAAGCTGGAAAAGCTTATATACAAGAATAAGATTGATATCATTATTGCGGAACACTCGTATGCCGGATGGATTGCATGGCTGGTACAAAAAAGAACAGGTAAGCCATTCATAATTCACTCTCATAATATCGAAAGCAAACGCTTCCGGGAAATGCATAAATGGTGGTGGAAATTTTATTATTACTATGAAGGGTGGATTCACCGGAAAGCCCAATACAATTTTTTTATCAGTGATGAGGACCTGAATTTCGCAATAGATCATTTCAAATTATCTTCAGCAAAATGCTCGGTAATTACGTACGGTGTTGAAGAAAAAAAATTACAGAAGAATAAATTATTGCTTCGAAAGCACTTACATTTAGATGAAAACAAGATCATCCTTTTGTTCAACGGCACGCTGGATTATAAGCCCAATTACAATGCAGTTGAAATTTTAATGAACACTATTGAACCATTGCTCAGGCAAAGGATTGAGAACTTTGAAATTATTATTAATGGTAACAGGGCTCCCCAAAAATTAGCCGCACAAATTTTGAACAGCCGGAACATTTCGTACACAGGTTATGTAGAGGATGTCCATCTTTATTATCAGGCTGCAGATCTTTTTATCAATCCTATTTGTAACGATACCGGAGTAAAAACAAAACTGATCGAAGCCATTTCCAACAATTGTACTGCCGTGTCAACGCAATCCGGAGCCGCAGGAGTCAAGAAAGAACTTTGCGGAGATCAGTTGACCATTGTACATGATTATGATTGGAATAGTTTTGTCAGCAGTATTATAAATCATTTATCAAAAAATAAAAGTTCCACACCTGCTGAGTTTTTTCAGTTTTACAGTTGGGATGTTATTGCTGAAAAAGCTTCAGAAAAAATCTCTGAAGTAGAGATATCAAATGGATAATGCAGCGCAAATATCAATCGTTATTATTACCTACAACAGGGCTGGCGATATGCTGGAACTTGCTAAAAATATTGTATCGCTTGACTATTTGGACCTTTTGAAAGAAGTAATTATTGTAAACAACTCCTCTACCGAAAGTTATAAACAGGTAGAAGAATTCATTTCAATTCACAACGAAGTGCCATTCCGGTATTTCACTTCTGAAGAAAACCTCGGCGTCTCACGGGGGCGCAATTACGCGATACAAAAATCCACTGCTCCGCTTTTGGTCTTTATTGATGATGATGCTCTTTTCCGGAGTAACGATACTTTGGTCCAAATAAAAAATATCTTCAGTGAAGAAGGCAGTGAGGACACCGGAATTGTTGCCTTTAAAATTCGTTATTACTCAACAAAGGAGCTACAGGTCAATGCCTTCCCCCATAAACAATTTGAAGAAAGGAAACATCTTCATCGCTTTGATACTTATTATTTTTCGGGATGTTCCCATGCAATAAGAAGAGCGGTCTTTGATGAAGTAGGTTATTACCCTGATAATTTTTTTTATGGTATGGAAGAATACGATCTAAGCTTCAGAACTCTTAAAGCCGGCTTCAAAATTGTTTATGACGACCATGTGGTTGTGGAGCATAAAGAATCTCCTCTGGGCCGTATTTCCAACAGGGATAAACTCCGCGGCATGTGGGTGAATAAAACCAAAGTGGCCTGGAAGTATTTGCCTAAAAAATATTTTTATTCTACGGCATTGCTCTGGAGCATCGAATATTTAAAAACAATCAGCCTTGATTTTAAAGGATGGATCAAAGGTTGGAAACAAATCGGCAGAATAGCCTCCACGGAACAACGTAACCCCGTTCCATCAAAAACAATTACTTATCTGCAAAAAGTAAAAGCAAGGTTATGGTATTAAATGAAAGCCGCAAGCGATCACTTGCGGCTTTCTGGACTATTTATGTTAATACTATTAATTGCTGTACTGAATGATCAGTTTGGGGCGTTTGTTGGCATCCGTAGCTTCACTGGACTAAAAGAGCCGCGCATTGTAAGGTGATTCA
>JAICTW010000491.1 GCA_025936195.1 Flavisolibacter sp. | reverse complement strand
TCTTTCGCATTGTTGAATAAATTACACGTTTGAAACAAATTTAAAACTCCCGACTCATCTTTTTGGCTCAAATAACCAGTGGTTTATTTTTTGCCATTATATCTATAGAATTTCAAAGGAATTGGACGATCACGGGCTGGATATCTATCCGGCCTTTTTTGTGTCAAGATTTGTTGAGATACGAATACCTTGTCTCCAATTGAATCTGTGTTCCCTGAAGACTTCTGTTATTTCCTGATTTATCACTAAAGCAGAAGAAAAGAAATTACCGGTTCTCATCAGAAGCAGTGTTCCAAAATTTTTATCCTGTAGTATCTTTTTTTTGTAAGGTTTGCTTTTCAAACTCCAGTCGTAGCTCCAAAGTTTTTCTACGCACTATTGTAGATGATCACATCAACACAAATGCAAAAAAATTTCTCTTATGTAGAAACCGAAGGGTTTGCCTGACGTAATTGTTTGCTCAATTTTTGTGGCGGCATTTCCTAAATACATTTTTATGAATACACCTACAAGAAGAAACCAGGAAAGCAGAGGCCTGGACCCATGGAGAGATTTTTTTGATGCCGATTTTTTCAATGCAGGCTCGCCCTCTGCCAGGACTTCACTGCCTGCTGTGAATTTATCGGAAAACGACAATTGTTATACAATCGATCTTGCTGCACCAGGATACAAAAAAGATGATTTCCATTTGAAAGTGAACAATGATGTGCTCACCATCAGTGCGGAAACCAAAAATGAAAGATCAGAAGGAAGTGATGGACGTGAATACAGCAGAAGGGAATACACGTCCAGCTCATTCACCCGTTCATTCAGATTGCCTGATAACACAAAAGAGGATGCTATCTCTGCAAAATATGATAGCGGTATGTTGCAGATCAATATCCCAAAGAGTGCAAAAGAAGAAAAAGCTTCCAAAGAAATCAAAATTGAATAAGTTTCAATTCCCTTCCATTGAAGGGAATTGTTTTATGTAAAGAATTATTTCCACTCACTTCACAAACTTAAAAGAAAGTGGTTGCGCCAACGAAGTACTTGTAATGTTCAGATAGTACAATCCTTTATCAAGATTTTCTGCAGGAACACAAAGCACCTGCTCGCCGGCATTTACTTCTATCAATGCTCTCTTCACTGCAGCACCGGATGCATTGAAAATGGTGTAAGAAAGTTTACCATTTTTCAGAACAGCCGTTTTGAAAAAAAGTTTTTCCTTCACAGGATTCGGCCAATAACTTCCATTATTATTATTGCTTTCTATTTTAATTATTTGCGAATAGGAAACAATACCTGCCTGGTTAACAAGCTTCAACCGGTACCATTGATACGAAGAAAGATTAGCGCCAATGCTAAATTCATTCTTGGAGAATGGTGCGAACAAAGTAGCAACTGGTTGATAAGAGCCTCCGTCACTTCCTTCCAGAACGGCACTGCTTAATGTAGAAGCTTCATCAATTTTGCACTGGAACAAATGCCTGTTGTTTTGTACTCCTTTATAAGCAAAAGATAAAAGTTTTACCGGCAGTACGATTCCATAACAATTGAAAATAAAAAAATCGTAGCTCTTCAAATTACAGGACGAAGAAGAGCCTACTGTAATGCGGTAGCGGCCATAAGCAAGATTATTAATATCTATGGAAGGAGCCGAATTATCAACACCATAAGTATAGATGTCACTGCTGCTGAAAATGCCGTCGCCATCAGCATCATAACCCAATGTATAATTCATGGGAAAGAGAGAACTGACGTCGCTTGCACTTACCTGTATGGAAATGCTTCCTGTAGTTCCATTACATTGTGATGCACTTAACGTACTGAAATTATAAGTAGCTGAAGAAGTACTGTTGGTTTTATTGGCAGCATGAGCACTAATGGCCGGCGTTTTTATCCAGCCGCAATCACCATCCACTTTTCGTGCAAAGCTGTTATCAATACCTGTAGAATTACCAATAATTTCATAACTGATATTCATAGTTGTCAAATCAAAAGTATGGCTGGAACATCCACCACTTAAAGAAGGCGTGGTAATGGGCACAGATGAACTGACCGGAATATTCCTCGACACCGCATCAATCACATTCAAATTGGGATCGAGCAGGATAACTTTTTCGTTGGCGCTTCCGCCATCCTTCATAAAACCGTCGCCGGTGGTTGGAACAGGAACATTGGTGCAATTACAAGTAGCCCAGTTGAGATCAACGTGAACAGCACTGTCCTGGTTGCCGCAAGATTTAGCTAAAATATCCTGCCCGGAAAGAACAAAATATTGTCCGGGTTGAATAATCGTGTTCGGAGGAATGGTTACCGAATATTTACCATTGGTAACAGTATAGCAACCGATGTCCATCGGACCCGGCCCGAAGTTCATTAGTTCAATAAACTCACTGGTGGTACTGCACCCTGACCAGGGCATGAATTCATTAATGACAACACGGCCTTGTCCGGAAACAGAGCAGCAAAAAAATTGCAGCACAAACAACAAAGAGATAGTATGGCGTTGAGCTATCTTCAATAGGATTGGATTTGTATTTCAAATGTAACCAACTGAAAAAGGTAACATCCAAATTTTCCGGCGCTATAAGTGTTTCATTCACTAATGAATAAGACAAGACTTTGTCTTTTGTAAATTTTCTAAGTAGAGATACCAACAGCAATTTGCGCCATTTACCAAAAAATAAAATTTACTTCCGTCGAACAGATCTCAGCAATTCTGAAATCATCCACTGCCTCCAACCTATTGCACAAACCATTCGTGCATTCAATTTGATTGCAATCAACAATATGAAGTGGTGTAAAATTTATAGCAGGTTTCTTTATCAATCTTCAAAACTTCAGCCTGATCAACGATACTACTCAATTCAACTTCTAATAAAAAATCATGAAAAAAAATATGAACAATAAAAACGAAAACAGGAATAAACAAAACACTGCGGATGCTCATGTTAACCTCAGCGGGTATACAGGCAAGGAAAAGGACGATGCGATTGCCAAAAGAAATGCCGGTCAATATATAAATGATGTGGACAGAAGCATAAAGCAACCGCGAAACAACAATACTCGACACAACAAACAACAACCGTAAAAATCAAAAAACTATTTTATGGCAGAAACAACAAACAAGCGATATGCACTTGTTACCGGAGCCACAAGCGGCATCGGTTATGAACTCGCAAAACTCTTTGCTGAAGACGGATACAATCTAATCATTGTAGCAAGATCGAATGAAGAACTGCAAGAAAAATCAAACGAGTTTTCAAAGCAATACGGAGTAGACGTGATCTCAATTGCAAAAGAT
>JAICTW010000386.1 GCA_025936195.1 Flavisolibacter sp. | reverse complement strand
TTGTTAATCTTAAACAGGCAGAATTAGAAAAACATCAAGAGGAGCATACCCGACGTTTGGAAAAAATTTCCGGGTTAACAGCCGAAGAAGCCAAAGCACAATTAGTGGAAGGCCTGAAGCAGGAAGCTCAGTCAAGAGCCATTGGGATTCAACAGGAAATTATTGATGAAGCCAAGCAAAAGGCAAACAAGGAAGCAAGAAAAATTATTATTCAAAGTATTCAACGTACAGCGGCGGAACAGGCCATTGAAAATGCAATCACTGTTTTCAATCTGGAAAGTGATGAAATTAAAGGACAGATCATTGGCCGTGAAGGAAGAAACATCCGTGCCATAGAAGCCGCTACCGGTGTGGACCTGATTGTTGATGATACTCCGGAAGCCATTATTCTCTCCTGCTTCGATCCGCTTCGCCGCGAAATTGCACGATTGAGTTTGCAAAGACTGGTTGCTGATGGACGAATTCACCCCGCAAGAATTGAAGAGGTAGTAGATAAAACCCGCCGCCAATTAGAAGAACAAATCACAGAAATTGGCGAACGAACCGTAATCGAATTGGGTATTCATGGATTACACAAGGAATTGGTAAGGCTGGTTGGTAAAATGCGCTTCCGTTCTTCTTATGGTCAGAATCTTTTAATGCATAGCCGCGAGGTAGCCAACCTTTGTGGTGTTATGGCTTCTGAATTAGGATTGAATCCAAAACTGGCAAAACGTGCCGGCTTGTTGCACGACATTGGAAAAGTTCCTGACGAGGAAACAGAATTAAGCCATGCCTTGCTTGGAGCCAAGCTGGCCGAAAAATATGGTGAGAATCCCGCCATTGTAAATGCTATTGGCGCCCACCACGATGAAATGGAAATGCAATACGTGATCTCTCCCATCGTACAGGCCTGTGATGCCATCAGTGGTGCAAGGCCAGGTGCAAGAAGGGAGATCATGCAGCAATACCTTCAACGTATTAAAGAATTGGAAAATTTAGCTCAATCCTATAATGGTGTTGAAAAAGCTTACGCCATTCAGGCGGGAAGGGAATTGCGTGTTATTGTGGAAGCCGATAAAGTAACCGACCAGGAAAGTGAAAAACTTTCTTTTGAAATTGCTCAAAAGATCCAAGCCGAAATGATCTATCCCGGACAAATAAAGGTTACAGTGATCAGGGAAAAGAGAGCAGTGAACGTCGCGAGATAAACGTTAAAAGTTCTAAATATCAATCCCAAATTCTAAAATGCTTAGGATTTGGGATTTTTCTTTTTGGATATTCTGCTGTGCAGGCTTACCTTTGCCGTCCTTAAATTTTGAGTTATGAACGCTGCCGTTGCCTACGTACACGAACAATTAACAGGCAAAAAAAACTTTCCTAAGTTTAAAGCCGGTGATAACATCACTGTGAATTATAAGATCATTGAAGGTAATAAAGAAAGAATCCAATCTTTCCGTGGAGATGTTATTAAAATTCAGGGCGAAGGTGCTACGGCCAGTTTCACCGTTCGCAAAATTTCCGACGGAGTAGGTGTTGAAAGGCTGTTTCCTTTTTTCTCTCCCAATATTGATTCCATCATATTGAACAAATCCGGTCGCGTTCGTCGTGCTAAGCTGTACTACCAACGTGAACGCAGCGGTAAGAGCGCAAGGATTCAGGAGAAGAAAAGAGCAATGGAAACTGCTTAGTGTCTATTCTCATCTTAATAATTTCATTTTTAGCTTTTAAAAAGCTGACAGCCTCGAATTAAGTGCTATTTTTACCGTACAAAATTTCTAATTATGGATCTGTTTGCACCTAATCATATCCTTCTAATCCTTTTGGTAGTTTTATTGTTATTCGGTGGTAAAAAAATTCCTGAGTTAATGCGTGGTTTGGGTAAAGGCATTCGTGAGTTCAATGACGCAAAGAACAATGTGCGTAAAGAAATTGAAGAAGGCGCCAACGAAAAAGATAAAAGAACCACAAATACCACAACCACAACTCCGCAATCTTAATTTTTCACTCTTGGCTTCTAAGGTTTGTTTCGATTTTCATCTATTGACCAATTTCATACTGCATTAAAAGAAGGAACAACTACTTGCACCGAAGTAGTTCAATCTTATCTTTCTGCTATTGAAGAAAATCACCACCTCAATTGCTTTATAGAAGTTTTTGCAGAAGAAGCATTGCAAAGAGCTTCGCAATTAGACGCACAAACTGAACACGGCAAACTTCATGGAGTCGTTATAGGCATCAAAGACAATATTTGTTATAAAGGACACAAGGCATCAGCCGCTTCTAAAATTCTTCAAAATTTTATTTCACTTTATTCCGCTACCGCAGTTGAACGATTGCTGCAGGAAGGTGCTATTATCATTGGCCGGTTGAATTGTGATGAATTCGGAATGGGTTCTTCCAACGAAAATTCTTTTTTCGGACCTGTTATCAATCCGAACGATACTTCCCGTGTTGCCGGTGGTTCTTCGGGCGGAAGCGCAGCAGCTGTAAAAGCTAAACTTTGCCTGGCTGCATTGGGAAGCGACACCGGAGGCTCTGTTCGTTTACCTGCTGATTTTTGCGGAATAGTTGGATACAAGCCTGCTTATGGACGGGTATCCCGTTATGGTTTAATGGCCTATGGTTCTTCATTTGATCAGATTGGAATACTGGCAAACACTGTTGAAGACACATCCAAAATTCTGAAAGTGATTTCAGGCCCTGATGAATTTGACAGCACAGCAATTCAGTCTTCATTGGAAGAAACCAGTTTCCAAACAGAAAAAAAATACCGCATTGCCTACTTTCCTGAATGGATAGAGCATGCTTCAATTGATCCAGAAATTTCTAATCAACTAAAAGAATGTTTAGAGGAGTTGAAAAAAGCAGGTCATGAAGTAAAACCGGTATCTTTTTCATTGACTGATTTTATCGTTCCAACCTATTACATATTGACCACGGCAGAAGCATCTTCCAATCTTGCTCGATATGATGGTGCCAGATTTGGTTACCAATCTGCAAAACCTGCTGAAAACCTATCTACATTTTACCAACAAAACAGAACAGAAGGGTTTGGTAAAGAAGTAAAACGCCGGATTATGCTTGGAACCTTTGTATTGAGCACCGGATATTATGAAGCTTATTTCACCAAAGCACAGCGGGTGCGGGAGCAATTAACGGAGCAAACCGAACTGGTTTTCAACAATTTTGATTTTATCCTGGCGCCCAATTCTCCAACCATTGCTTACAAACTCGGCGAAAAAAATAAAGACCCCCTTGCTATGTACATGGGAGATATTTTCACTGTTTTTGCTAATCTTACCGGTGTGCCCGCTATTTCTTTACCAGTTTTTAAACATTCCTCTAACCTTCCTTTTGGACTTCAAGTCCTTTCGTCTCCCCACAATGAGGTATCTTTGCAACGCTTTTCGCATCAATTGATGCAAACAATAAAAGAGAGTTAGATCCCCGTGTGATTTTGGCTTCACCCTCTAAAAAAGATTTGTGATGAACAAACTTTTATTGTTGGCTACCAGCTTCTTCTGTCTGACCCTGCAGGGCTATACTTCAGGTGATTCTAAAAGAGCCACGGCTGTTAACCACGTTTCCAAGGATTCTACTATCAAAGATGAATCTGCTGATCCCAAGGATGCCTTTAAAGATCTGTTTGAATCGGAATCGTCCAACGATGGCGCTCTGGTTTTTAAACTCAATCCGAAAGCTGTAAGCTTTGTGCAGGATTATATTGAAAGTGATTACAACAGGCTTATGAAGATGAAAAGCTGGGCCACGCCTTTTTTTGATAAGATTGATGAGATCTTTTCCAAAAAACATCTTCCTGTTGAATTGAAGTATCTTGCCGTTATTGAATCCGATCTAAAAACTTCAGCTACCTCAAGAGTTGGCGCTGCGGGCCCATGGCAATTTATGGTGCAAACCGCAAGGGACCTTGGATTAAAAGTAAGCCGCAAAACAGATGAGCGCAGGGACTTTACTAAAAGCACTTTAGCTGCAGCAATGTATTTGAAAGAC
>JAICTW010000041.1 GCA_025936195.1 Flavisolibacter sp. | reverse complement strand
GGAATGATAGGCAATGGTTTTAGTACCGAGGTAAGTCTTGCCCAAATATTTTTTTACCGGATAAAATTTATTCAAACTTTCATAAGGCAGTTGAGGTAATTCATCCAGATCATACAATTCATCTTTCGGTGTTTTGATGATTTTGCCTTCTTTTTTGTACATCAGATTATGGATGCTTTCATACGATCCATTCTCTTCAAGCGTAGACAACAACGCAGGGAAACTCTTATCGCCGGGACCATTGATCACAAAATCCACATATCCGGAATTTAATACAACGGAAGACTGATTGGAAGGAAAATATCCGCCCCAAATAATAGTGACCTCAGGAAATAATGCCCTTATCTTTTTTGAAATAGGAATGGATTGTTTTAATTGAGGTCCGGGCATGCTGGTACAGCCGAAATACTTAAAATCACCACGGGATAAATAATCCAATATCTTTTCTGATGGATCTTTTTCCAGGTTGCCATCAACAATCACGTAGGGAAACTTTCCCTCAATTGATGCAGCAATACTTAAAATAGAATTGGGAATACGTGGTTTGGAATTTGCACTTCGCGGGTTAAAAAGCAGGACTTTGTTCATTCAATGAAATTGGGTAGTAAACTTTTTAATACGTATTAACGTAAAAGGTAGTTGCCCTCCATGCCCTGCTTATTTCGCCAGGTAGCATAACAATTATGAATATGTACCAGTGTTGAAGGTTGCTGTTGAATTTTTTCCGTGTGAACGATCCTAAAAAGGATCAGTTTATGAATGCCTTTGACAAATGAATTGATTACCTGCAGTTCCTTGTAAGCAATGATATCTTCAGGCAAAGGGAGATGAAAGTTTTTGGAATATTCGGAAGAGAAATCAAAAGCGGATCTATCTTTCAAAGCTTGCATGTGATTCTTACCTAAGGAATATACTTTCTTATACGCATGAACATCCATGTCGGAAAGAACAATTTTTTCGGCAGCTTCCACCTGTTTACAGGCATTGCCTTCATGCCGCAATGAAACAACGTAATACTCATCGCTGATCTGCCCATGCAGATCAGTTGGGAAATGATTGTACAAATTGTTTTCTCCCACAGTGATCAGACAAATTTTTCTCGGGACTGAATAGCCAATCTGTACCTGGCTATACAAGTTTCCTTTTAGAAAAACATTTCCCGGTTTTTTGCCGTATAGTTGATTATTAAAACTGATCATGGACTGATGAAACGCCGAAGAAAACCGGTGATCTCCTTTTTCTCCCTCGTAAAAAATTACCAGGTTTTCATCAACAGGTTTCTGAACTATTTTTTTTAAAACAAGGTGGGCAAGGGCATCCTTTTTCCTGAAAACTCCGTTTTGTTCTAACGATATCCTTGTGAATACAAGCTGTATGTTACCCGTGTTTCGAATATGCTTCAACAGGTTGGAAGGAAAAGCAAAGACCAAAGGACTATAACCAACAAAGCAGTGCCGGTTGGTGATATCACAAAGCACGGTTTTGTTTTCGACAAGATAAACATACAATGGCTCATGAAAAGATTCTCTGTTGAGGCAGAGGTATTCCTGCCGGTAGTGTAAACCGTTAAACCTGTTGAGAATTTTTTGCAAGAAAGCCATGCAAAATAAAACTTTTAAAATAAAGAACAAGTTGCCAGCAATATTTATGAATAGCGAAAAGGAGTTTGCCATTAAGAATGAAAAAGAGACGTACCCGAAAGTGAGCATTATTATGCCTACGTACAACAGGGCAGCCCTGATTGGTGAAACCATACAAAGTGTTTGCGCTCAAACGTATCAACACTGGGAATTGATCATTGTTGATGACGGCTCTGAAGATGATACAGAAAAAACCATTCGTGAACAGAAAGATGAAAGAATACTTTTTTTAAAAGCAGGGCGGATAGCCAGGAATGGTAAAATAAAAAACATGGGAATTAAAGAAGCAAATGGAGAATTAATCGCCTTCATTGATTCCGATGATCTATGGCATTGTACAAAACTTGAAAAGCAGGTTGCTGCCATAAAACAACATTCAGATGCAGGTTTTTCATTAACAGGTGGATTTAATTTTCACAACATCAATCAGCCTGTGGATTTTTTTTATAGGCAAAGAACAGGAATTTTATGCGACGATATTTTAATTCCATTTTTCCAATCAAAAATTTCGGCAACAACTCCGTCGCTTCTTTTCAGAAGAAAATGTATGGAGCAGATTGGGCTGTTAGATGAAATGAAACCATTCTCCGATATTGATTTCATCCTCAAACTTGCCAGCCGGTTTAAAGCGGTTATTCTTTATGAGCCGCTGCTTTATCGCAGGCTGCACCAATTTAATGACAGCAATGAAAACTGGATCAAGGGTTATGAACAGGGAATTGCAATGATCCGTTCTTATAAAAGAAACTTGCCACGTTCCATTGCAGATGATGCTTTCTTTCGCCTGTACATTCGCTTTGGTGAAGATTGCATCACACATCAAAAAGCAGGCAAGGCATTCAGCAATTTCTTTAAAGCCTGGCGCAACAAACCTTTCAGTGTTGTTCCTTTTAAAAAAACTGGAAAACTAATACTGCATCAATTCAATCTAAACTTTTAGGCGGTGGCACCAAACCTTACTTTAATTATTGCTCCTGATATTCCCTGCAAACCGTGGAGAAAAAGCACTCAACCAAAACGTGTGCTCGCCATCCGTTTACAAGCTATGGGCGACCTGGTGATCACCTTGCCTTATTTGCAACAGTTAAAAAGATCATTACCCGAAAACACTCATCTTGATCTGCTCACAAGAGAAGAAGTGGATTCCATTCCCAGGAATCTTCATTTGTTCGATCACGTTTATTCCATCAGCGGAGGAAGAAATGGAAAAAAGCAATTAGCCTCTACTTTTTTATTGTTGCCAAAACTGCTCTTGCAACGCTATGATGTTGTGATTGATCTTCAAAATAACCGCATCAGCAAAATTGTCCGCAAAGCTCTGATGCCAAAAGCATGGTCGGAGTTCGACCGGTTCTCTCCTATACCTGCAGGCGAATGCAGCCGGTTAACAATTGAAGCCATTGGATTCGGAAATTGTTTTGCAGATTCAAATTTCTCAATAACAGTCAGTGAAAAAGAAACGGACCGACTGCTTTTGCAGAACGGATGGAATGGCATTAGTAAACTGGTATTACTAAATCCTGCAGCAGCATTTGAAACACGAAACTGGCCGATAGAAAATTATGTTGCATTTGCCAGGATCTGGCTGGAACATTTTCCATCAACTCAGTTTGTTGTAACTGGTGTAAACTTCATTGCTTCAAAAGCTAACTACCTGAAAGAGCAATTGGGTGATCAACTAATTAATCTTGTAAACAAAACAACACCGGTACAAGCGTTTGCTCTATTGCAAAACATACAACTGGCTTTGTCGGAAGATTCCGGACTCATGCACATGTCCTGGGTTTCGGGAGTTCCCACTTTAGCCTTATTTGGTGCTACCAGGAGCGACAGGGCCACACCATTAGGTGATCATAGTTTGTTGCTTCATTCATCTGATCTCGCTTGTGGAAATTGCATGTTGGAAACCTGCAGCTACGGCGATAATCATTGTATGACGCGTTATACCCCACTCTTTGTTTTTGAAAAGGCCATTTCATTATTGAACTCGCTGAAAAAAGCAGTTTGACCTTCGCCGTACAAGCGCATCATCCTTTGAACTGTATCTGTCATAAGATAAGGTGATACTCCGTGATGATCTAAAGATTGCGAAAGCAACTCCATTGCTTTTTGCTTTAATTCATTTTTGCCATTTACAATATGCCAATGATCAATATCATTCTTCATGGCTCTGCAAAAGCTGATGACGTGGACACCCTCACTTAAAGCTTCCTGACATACACCGGAAAAACCTTCATAAGAAGAAGGATGAATAAAAACTTTTGTCCTCTGCATCAATTGAAGGACTTCCTGATGGGAAATCTCACCGGTAAAAAAAATATTGTTTTCCATTCTGTATTTGATAGTAAGAACTTCAAGATATTTTCTTTTAGGACCATCTCCTGCCAAAACAGCTTTCACATCGGAATAACTTTGTTTTATTTGAGCGACAAGTTTAATAAAAAGTTCAAGGCGTTTTAACGGGATCAATGATCCGCTTGTTAAAAGATCAATATCTCTTTTCCTTTCATCTCTTTGTTTCGCTTCAATACCCGGAGGAATTACTGCAAATGGCCGCACACCATGATTGTTATCAAATTCATCCTGCAAAAAATCGGATAAGGCAATTAATTCATTGGATGCAACAGATAATCTTTGGGGATACTTGTTTTCTTTTTTTGCATCCTGTCCCAATAACCAGCAGTAATGCGGAATGTTATTTTTTGCACCAAAACGTTTGCCGACCAAAGCACATTCATTCAGCCAAAAACTTAGCAGGCCAATAATTTGTTTCTCTTTAGAGATCTTTTTTAAAGCAGTTTCTGTTTTTTGTCGCAGGAATAATTTTGGAATTCCACCTTTATTCCTTCCATTGAAGCTTTGGACAGTTATGTTATGCCAGCAATACGTCTTTTCATGATAAGGATATTGAAAAGCAAGAACAACAACGCTTAGATGCGGGTACAATTCGGAAAGTGTTTTTACAAATTGTTGTTGCATGGGCAAACAGGTGCTGTCGTTTTCAGAAGCAGCAAAACCAGGAGAAAGAATGATAAAGCATTTTTCTCTACGGTTCATCCAAAGAAATGGTTTTAGTACAAAAAGAAAGCGCTTTTTTGTTGTGTGTGATCATGATCACAATTCTTCCGCTATCTGCCATGTTTTTAAAATGATGCAATAATTCCAATTCCGATGTTTCATCCAATTCATTAAAAGGTTCATCAAGCAGAATAAGGTGCGCATCTTTATAAACGGCTCTTGCCAGTGCAATTCGTTGCTGCTGGCCACCACTTATATTTTTTCCATTCTCGGTTATGATGGTATGTAATCCTTGCGGAGATTGCTGAATGAATTCTTCAAGGCCAGAAATCTTTATAGCACAATTCAACTTCTTTTCATCAAACGTCTCTTCCTCCAATGTAATGTTCCTCAAAAGCGTATCATGAATAAAAAAAGATTGCTGCCGAACATAAGAGATAGAAGGCCAGTATTCCTTCAGCTCATTTTCATTAAGCTGCAAACCATTGATGAAAATACTTCCATTTGATGGAGATAAAAATCCAAGCAGCAAATTGAACAAGGTTGTTTTCCCTTTGCCGGACCTTCCGGTGATACCAACAAAATCTCCCTGACGAACAGTAAAATTCATGTTGCTTAAAACAGGCAGTTCTTTATACTGGAAACAAATGTTTTCAAATTGGAGCGAATGAATAACATTGCCTTTATTCAGCGTAGTTGCTTCTTCTTGATTTTCTTTAGCAATGACCTCTTCTATAGAAAATTCATAAGCTTTCATTTGTCCTGATATGTTAATGATCTTCACCAGTCCCGGTATGATCTTATACGCTGCAGCAATAAAAGCACCTGTGGTGATCAATGCCGCACTGTCATTGGCGCCAGACCATTTTGCAATAAGGATCAAAATAAATAAACCCATTACGGCGAATATTTCAATGAGGCGGCCCGGCAGCGTTTGCAAGCTTATGGAATTGAATAAATGCCTGCTGAAGATGCGGCGCTGAGTAGTGAAGCGCTTACGAAAAAAATTATTACGATGATAAATATTTCCTTCAACAAATCCTTTCAAAGCATCCATCATGTGCCGGAAGGATTTTTCGTTGCTTGATTTTATGTGCAGCTTTGCTTTTGAAAGCCGGAGCTTTATGAAGTAAAACACGGCTACCACGGGTGGCAATAAAATCAAAAGGAGCAAAAGAAAAAGCCTTCCATTGAAAAGGAGAATGGCAAGAATGCTAAAACCAATCAAAAATGTTTGTGTAATAATCTGCTGAATTCCGGAGAGGAGGTATTGGCAAAAATCAAAAGGCTGGTAAGCAATCTTCCGCACATGAACAGAAGAATCCACATGAATGAATTCTTCAAAAGCTGCATTTTGATAAGCATGCAAATTATTTTCCGAGATGCGTACCGCAACATTGCCGGTAAAATTATTTTGAGCTTTTGAAATGAGAAATGCAGCCAGATTTTTAAAACTGAACAGAAGAAAGAAAATGGCAATAAACACAATTGAGTTCCGGTCAGCCATCCACGCTGGCAAAAACGACAAACTATTTTTTGTTCCGGGCTGCACATAAAACTGAATGATCCATACTAATAATGCTAGGGATAAAATATCAATGGTGCTGATGACAATATCCAATACGATCAACACAGCAAAGCGTCTCTTCTCATCCGGGTTCAGAACGGAAAATATATTTCGGATAATGCTTTTGGTTTGAGAAGCAGACGGTTGAGCAACACTTGCCTTTTCTTTGAAGAAACGATCAGATGCGGATGTTATAACCGGTATCATGATTGTTTTTGCATTGCGGCCATTTTAAAAAAGGTGCGAAAGAAAATTTTTGCATCCAGTACCGGCGACCAGTTATAGACGTAGTAAATATCTTTCTTCGCTCTCGCCTCCATATTTTCGGCCTGCACTACCGGATTTACCTGATCAAATACCTGTGCCAAACCCGTTATGCCCGGCTTCACTTTAAAACGGATCGAATAATCTTTAATAAGAACTTCGTATTTTTTATTATCGCTGATCATATATGGACGCGGTCCGATCATGGACATATCACCCATGAAAACATTCAGCAACTGCGGCAGCTCATCCAAATGATGGCAGCGCAATATTTTTCCTATTCGTGTAATGCGCCGATCGTTTTCTGTAGCCGGTAATTCATCAGCTTTATCATTCACGATCATGGTGCGGAACTTGATGCAGGTAAACAGCTTCCCATTTTTTTTATTTCTCTTTTGAAAAAAGAATACCGGTCCTTTTGAATCCAGTTTTATCAGTAAAGCAATGATTGGAAATAACCAGATAGACAATCCTGCAAGCAGGAGAAAAGAAATAAGAAGATCAAAACCTCGCTTTAAAAGCAAATTGCCTTTTTGCTGCAAAGGAAATTTATGATCAAGATACAGGAGATGAAATTCGCCTGCGGGACGAACCACATCTGCTATTTCCAAATGATCTATTTTTTTTAAACCGGAATTTTCCAATGCCTGCTGCGCAGATAAATTTTTCATCAATGCGTTTTGATCATTAAGAACAGATTATGAATTCAATACGCAAGTGGTAAAAGCGTGGTTGCTCTTTACTGAAAATGGAAGAAATAAAAGGGTCAGAATCTTTTGATAACACCAACGTGAAGTCCTGTACTTAATAAAGGCAATTTGCCTATGCCCATTCCGGATATCGGAATTTTCAGATAAGGTTCAATGCGTAAATCGGTAAGCCTTCCTAACTTATGTGTATAGCCTCCAGTTACGCTGATGTTGGAAAACAAATTGGTGGAAGAGTTTTTGTATTCTTTGTAATGGGCCACAGGGCCTGAACTGCCGTAATAGTAATTATAAGTGTAATCTTCCTTCTTCATAAAAAAAGAAGAAGAGCCCAGCGTGGCAAACCAGGAAGAATTTTTACGGGATGAAAAATTATATTTTACGGAAATGGGCACTTCAATCATTTTGCAATCGCCTGAAACATCTTTAATCCAGGAGTTTGGCGGCATATAAATTTTTGCCGTATTGAAATATTTGCCTTCGCTATAGTAGTATTTGTTTTCGACAAAGCTTCCGGCTTCAATGCTCCATTTTTTATTCAATTGATATCCCACCAACACTCCAAAATCATGTCCTTTATTTTCAATTTTTTGAAACTTCACAGTGGTAGCATCCATTCCACCAATTAATCCAATGTAAAACTTCTTTTGCCTTCTTCCGGTTTGCGGATTTTGCTTTGTGCCTTCATCAGAAGGATTTTTTAATGGAAGCAGTTCTTTGTTCAACACAAATTCCCCGAGTTCCGGTTTTGCCTTTCCAAATGCTATTTCCCGAATATAGCTTCGTGAAAATGAATTTGCATTATCACTTAAATTGACATCGCTTGTAAACACATTTTGATTTTGCTGGAAAGCAGAAACAAAGCTTGTAACCTCTTTGTGTTTATTCCCTTTGAAAGATGTCTGTGATGGAGCATTCTTCCGGTTGGATGATTGATTCCCTGAAAGAAATTCCTGTTGCGGATCTGAATATTTTTTTTCAGCGCCGATTGTAATTACATCATCACTATTGATATTGACCCGTGCCTTGTTCAATTGTTTTTTAGCGGTGGATGTAATTTGATTTGTACCGGTAGCTTTATTTTCTTTTGAAGCAACAGCTTGCGGTAGTGTGCTATTCGTATCACCTCCGGAATTATAAACTCTATTGCAAATAAAACCTAATGGCAATAAAAGGAGCAGCCATAAAAAGCGGCCCTTTTTATTTTTCTTTTTTTCGGGAACAAGTTGGGAAGCATCTTGTCCCTGAAGGGCAGACAATACTTTATTCCAATCTGCACCATTGGTATCCAAAGGGTAGTTTTCAGCGGCCCTGCGAAACAGTTCATCCATATCGTCGTTTACATATTGCATACACCAGCTACTTCCTGATCGTTGTTTTTGACTATTTTTTGCAAGATGACTCTTGCTTTTGATAAATTGGATTTGGATGTACCTACGGATATGCCCAGCAAATTTGCAATTTCCTGGTGCGTTAATCCGTCAATTACATAAAGGTTAAAAACTGTTCTGTAGGATGGAGGCAGCTTTTTGATCTCCTTCACCAATTCTTTGTACAACAAAACCTGATCGGAAGATTGGCTCTTGTCTTCCTGTGCCCACGTGGATTCGGAAATATCACCGATCTCCGGCAAAAAATTATGCTTTCGTAAATGGTCAATGGCCGTATTGATCATGATCATCCGCATCCATCCCATCAATACCATTTCCAGGTTCTCAATATCCCTGAACTGAAATTTTTCAAAGTTGCGGAAGATTTTTACAAAACCATCATTTACCACATCAACAGCTTTATCGTAATGATAAATGTAACGGAATACGGTTTTAAGGCAGTAGCCATAATATTTTTCATAGAGGAATTTTTGGTCCCTCTGGTTATTCCGTATGCAGCCGGCTATGAGCGTTTGAAGATCCAATCCAGATAAATTAAAAGTGAATACGAATGATTTGGCAAATGGTTGCCTGTCATAGCTTAGTAAATCTACAATTAGTAATTGTAATCATTGAAATGAGAATTTTTTTTTAAATGTGAGGTTTTAACCTGTGGCGGGTTTCTCAGAATTTTTGACTTTAAGATTGCAGCCAATACAACTCAGGCCTTTATTTCACCGGCTACGAAAATGGCTGAAAAGGAACCAAAGCTTAAATATGCGTCGGAAATTTGCTTACTATACTTTTTTATCATTACTTAAATCCAACTTACCTAAGCTTATGAATATGGCAAAGAGATATTAATACAAAGGGAACCTGATTTTGATGCCATTATATATCCTGTCGAGATTTGTTCAGATAAAATGAATATTTCAGCAGAAATCTACAAGTTAGGGGCCAAGGCCTTTCAAGACAAAACTGATATGCGCAGTTTGGCAATATGAATGTTTCTAAGACTATAGCAAGATTGCAGAAATGTATTGGCATGGAAACAATAAATTAAAAGCAATAAGGTCCGATATCTGTTGGGTGCAATACAAGAGAAGCTTCATAGTAGTATGGCGATTGGCTCATAAAATTCTTCAACAATCACAACGCCTACGTTCTTTCGCTTCCCAAATTTTAAATTTCAAATGATTTTTCACCCACACTAGTTATTATGCTGATCGTTTATTACAGTAAACAAATTTTATTCATGTCACCTGTCTTTAATAAAAGACAGCTTTCAATACTTTTTCAGCAAGAGTTTATTATTGTCCAGCAAAGAACAAAATCAACACAACTATTTGTGTACAATTTTATCCGGTGTTCCATCCGGATCATTCAGCGCAAATCCGGAATAGCTGATCTTTCTTCCTTCCAATAGAAGCAATCCTGCTACGTGTGGTGTGGCCATTGATGTGCCGCTCATCTTTGCATACAATCCATTTTTATAAGTTGATAATATGCGAACGCCGGGAGC
>JAICTW010000605.1 GCA_025936195.1 Flavisolibacter sp. | reverse complement strand
TTATAAGTTAATTCATTTAAGTATTTAATTAATCAATTCTTATAAATGTATTGAACTATTAATAGAAGTTTCATATTTTAACTAGTTTAATCCTTAAATTCCTTTTGATAACTCTTTTTTGATCAGATCTGCTTTTCGCAACCGGCCTTCGATCGCATTTAAAAGATCGGTAGTATCAAAAGGCTTTGGAATATAATCATCGGCGCCCATTGACATCCCTCTTCGTATATCGTTGGATTCTCTTTTGGCGCTCATAAAAATGAATGGTGTGTTTTGCAGTTCGCTATGGTTTTGCACAATGTGAAGCACACCATATCCGTCCAGTTCAGGCATCATGATGTCGCAAAGGATTAGATCCGGTTTATTGGTCAATGCTTTTTCAATACCGATGCGGCCATTTTCGGCAGTGATCACCTGGTAACTGGAAAGCTCAAGTATCTCGGCTGTGTTTTCCAGAATTTCCCTGTTATCCTCAATAACAAGAACTTTTTTCATACGCTTTGTTTAGCAATACCATTAGGAAGGAAAGTATGTATTATCTGCATCTGAAATCAAAATAAATCTACCTGCATTTATCAAATACCTGCATGAGCATACTTATCTGTTGGCATGATAAAAATCAACGGCCACTGAAGGCAACTTCAGTATGTTATCTGCACAAAAAAAGATGCAACGGTACGAATTGCACGGAATGAATTTATCAAACAATAAGCATCATTACTGACTATTGTCAACAATTGCTTTGATGATGCTCATTATTATCCATAATGAATTGTTCTTGCTTTGTGCAAAACAGTTTTATGTTCAGTCAAGTGATGGATGGACCACTATGGGATGCAAAGAAAGGAATCCCTATTACGGAGGAAAAACAACGGAACCTGAAAGAGAAGAAAGATCAGTCCTGCTCAAATAACAGAATCTACAAACATCTAAAAATAGAGAGCGAGGCTTTCTCCCAGAACGCGATCATCCCAACCAAATTTACTTGCGACGGCATCAATATTAATCCATGCATGAACATTGGCAGCCTTCCTGAAAACACAAAAAGCTTAGCAGTGATCGCTGACGATCCTGATGCAATCAACGGAAGCTTTTGTCATTGGGTGATGTGGAATATTCCTGTTACCGATCATATTCAGGAAGCAGAGCACCGTGGCATGCCCGGCAGAAATGATTTTGGATTTTATAAATACAGTGGGCCTTGTCCGCCAGTTGGAACACACCATTACTATTTTAAAGTATATGCATTGGATTGTGTGCTGAATCTTCCCGCCTGCTCTGGGAAAAAACAATTGGAAAATGCAATGAAAGATCATGTAGTGGGCTTTGGATTCTTAATTGGGAAATATCACATGAGAACATAAGTATGGCAAGCTCTTTTTATTGTTTATTGCAACCGCTGTTTCACAGTTTATAAAATTGTATAGCATTTAAGCCAAAGATCTTTTCCTGTTCTTCTTTGCTGAAAGAAGAAAAATAATCTTCAACAATAGACACTGCTTCCTTATAAGATGCAGCAAGCAGGCACACCGGCCAGTCGGAACCGAATAGGATCCGGTTGGTTCCAAAACACTCCAGGATCACATCTATATACGGAATAAAATCTTCTCTTTTCCAATTCTTCCAATCGGCTTCCGTAACCATACCCGATAGTTTGCAATAAACATTTTGAAACTGTGCTATGTTGGTTATCGCTTTTTTCCATTCATTTATTTCACCGCTTTTGATATTGGGTTTGGCAAGATGATCTATTACAAAGAGTTGTTGAGGGAAAGAAGAAACCAGTTTTGGAATATGCCTGAGCTGATCCTGACGGATTAAAAGGTCATAGGTAAAACGGTATTGGCTTAAAGCTGAAATGCCTCTCATAAATGCAGGCTGCAACATCAGGTCTCTGTCCACCTCGCCCTGCAAAATGTGACGAAAGCCTTTCATCTTTTCAAATCGGCTATAATACTCCAGCCGCTCTTCTATGTTTTCAGATGGAAGGTCCACCCAGCCAACGATTCCTTTTATAATGTCAAATTTTTCTGCAATCTGCAAATGAAAATGATTTTCTTCTTCCGACTGATCTGCCTGCACAGCAACACAACCGTCAAAACCATTTTGATGCAATATGATTTGCAAATTTTCGGGAAGGAAATCTCTTTGGATGATCTTCATCTCTTCATTGATCCAGCTATCCCTGATAGGATCAAATTTCCAGAAGTGTTGATGGGCATCAATTCTTTTCATACCTGGTAAAAACAGAATAAGATGGATATAAAAATTGCCGGCTGCTATTCATCATTTCAGTGAATTCAACTCAGTTAAAAAGAAGATCAATTCAAACTCTCCAGTATCAATTTTGCAAATTAATTGATCAAGCTTAATTTTTGAAAGTGATCCGGTATTCTCTGCCCACAGGCAAAAGCAAGTAAGCACTGTGCTCACCTGCATCATAAAACCAGTTGCCAACATTCATTTTGTCTTTGGTTTGAACTGCTGATTGCATTTCTCCATTCACCATAACCGATGTTGGCTTTTCAGCATGCAATTGCAAAAGATAGAAAGAAGGTTGCACATTATAATTTCCTTTCGGCTGCTGAATATGCAATTCGTAATTTCCTTTGCTCAACGATGAACGGAAATTAGTTGTTTGAAATGCACCTTTCTGATAGTTCAAACTTTGTCCATCATCATTGTATAAACTAAACTGATTGTTTCCCGGAAAAACATGCAGCGTAAGTGTATCTGTTTTCCTTT
>JAICTW010000350.1 GCA_025936195.1 Flavisolibacter sp. | reverse complement strand
GGATAAGGTTATGTGGAGAAAATGGGAAAGAAAATGATGTGGGAAGGGAAACTCAGAAGAGTACGATTAAAACGTTATTCGTTTAGCAATCTAAATAGTGTTGCTAACATTTTGAGAAATGCATTCAAAAGAAAAGAGTTAAAGGATCCAATCACACCTTCACCATAAACGATGAACATCAAATGAAAAGGCCGGAACATTCATTCCGGCCTGCTAATAAAATTTGATGCTATACGTCAGAATCCCTTACCACTGTTCTTTTTTCAACCACTCTGTCACTTCGGTCCCTTCCTCCGCTGGTTAAAGCCACTAACAAAAGAATAAATACGGCGGCGCCAACAATCCAAACCCATGGTGATGCATACCAGTTTCCACCGCTGCTTCCTTTATTGATATCAACATCCACCTGTGTAGATTTTTCCTGTGCAAACAGGTAGATCGTTGTGAACAAGGTAAGTAAGGTTAAATACGCTTTTTTCATAACTGTGTTTTCCTGATCTGTAAAAAAAATAGTGCCATTTATTTCATGAGGTTGGTGATTGATCCACCATCAATCAAATAAGCAAAATGAAACTAACGTGAAATAGTAAAAAATTTTTCGAAAACAATAATGAGCATTCCAAAATGCAATGCGAATTCAATAAAAGATGCTGCTCTACTCAAAAGGTTGAGAAGGTTGATTCAATATATCAATTGCTTTTTGCCATTCGTCCTTTGGTATCAGCAGCTTAATGCCACCGCTTACCGCATTGGAAAGCACCGGATCAACAATCAAAGTGCTGAGGTATTCGTCTTTCAGAAAACAAGCAATGCCCTGGTCTTCCAGTCTTCCTTTTACAATATGTGCGTCAATATAATTATCAAAACTTTGAAGTACTACAAAATCCATAAACGAGGTTGAACAGGAAAGGTAGCAGTTTACTCAATAAGAAACCCCTGTAGAAACAGGGGTCGTAAAAAATTGACTGCTTTATGAGAAAATGTACTGCTTAGACAACGTAAAGGTAAGTGGAAAAGTATTCGGGTTTTATTCTCCGTAAATTCATAAAGGTTTTTTAACGATTCCGTGCAATTGCCGCTTAAATGGACACTAACCGCTCAGGTATTGATTGCTTCTGTTTTGATGCTGCTCAGAGCGCATTGATTTGCCCGCTAAGTGATTGCCCTTAGTTTTATAGCCTTGTTTTCGGGTAGTGCTTTTCTACATCCTTTTCTTAAGAAAATTGTTATCCTATTTTTATTGGAATTCAACCAGTAAAAAGCAGACATTGAACGATTGGGCCTGAATTGGCTCAAATAAAGTTGTTCTTTTGAGCTAACTGTGGAATCCTTTAAAATTTCCTCATGAAACAAACCATTTCCATCGAACCATTAAATCTGCTGGAAAAAGCTCTATTTATTCTTCAGGACGGTATTTGCATTATTGAAAAAGACCGAAGCATCAGTTATATTAATTGTTTAGCACAAAACATTCTCGAAAAATATCTTGATCGCCGCCCCTGCACGGGCAACGATTTTTTGGATTTTATTCCTCAGGATAGATTGCATGCACACAGAGAATTTATATCAAAGGCCTTCGAAAATGATACTTCCATTTTTGAAATTGAACATCCCGGTGGCTCCTGGTACGAAATAGCTTATCATCCAATGCCGGATGAAAATGGTATTGTTCATCATGTTTGTATCAGAGCAAAAGATATAACGCAACGAATTTCACTGGAGCGAAAACTTTTACACGAACGGAAGGCAAGAAAAAACAAACTCATTAAGGCGACCATTGAAGCACAGGAAAAGGAGAGAAGCCTTATTGGCAGGGAATTGCATGATAATGTAAACCAGGTGTTAACCACAGTGAAATTATATACCGAACTAAGCTATCAGGATGCAGTGCCCAATAAAGATCTTCTGAAAAGAGCCGTTCAGCAAATCAATTATTGTATTGAAGAAATCAGGAGCTTGTCAAGAAGACTGGCCGTTCCAAAAATGGAAGAAATTGGTTTGGAAGAACTTATTAAAGAACTGGTGGACACGATCAACACTACGAAAAAAACCTCCATTGAATTCCTTTCATTCGGTGTCAGGAACCGCAAATTCCAGCATGAATTACAAACGACCATTTACAGGATCGTACAGGAACAATTGACCAACGTACTCAAGTATGCTTGTGCCCATTCGGTTAAAGTGGTCCTTGCAGGAACCACAAATGAAATTGCGGTGCAGGTTCAGGATAATGGTATCGGCTTCGATCTGAAAGCGAAGATCAATGGCAATGGTATTACCAATATGATCAGTCGTGCCGAAACCATTGGCGGCAGCCTGAGGTTTGAAACCAGCCCCGGTAATGGCTGCACTATGACTGCAGAATTTCCATTGAACGATTAAGGATTTCTTTAAACTTTTTATTTTCCATTGCAGCACTCTGGCATTTTTTTCGGATAGAAGTGCTGTATGATCAATGGACGAAAAATAAGGCCTCGTCTCACGTTGCAGAAAATTAAAGCGCCGGAAATAAACAGTGTGCTTGCTTATGCAGCGTCCCTGATGCTTACAGGTGTTCCGCCTGTGGTGTGTGAATGTGTTTTAAATGAGATGTATAGCTCCGTAAAAAAATCAATTTCCGCTATTATTCACTAATTGTATAAAGCTCTTTAACTGAGCTGCACAAGATTTTCCACAAATAGTTTCCATACTTCTTTCACCATCATCAGTTTGATGAACCATTTGATTGCTGGCATGTTTTATGTCTAAATAGAAGTATTATCTAACTAAAAATTGATTTTATGTTACGCTGGACAATTATTTTTCTCGTAATAGCTATTATAGCAGCCATTTTTGGATTTGGTGGTATAGCTGCAGGTGCTGCAGGCATAGCTAAAATTCTATTCTTTATTTTCCTTGTGTTATTTGTATTGAGCTTGATTGCAGGCAGAGGAAGAGGTGTGGCCGATGATGTGTAAGTATGGAGCAAAATATACAGGACAAGGTTGAAATGCTAAGCGGCTTGAATAGCCGCTTTTTTATTGTTATAAATACTATGTACTTTTCTGGATCACGCAGATTATGCTAAAAGCAACAATCGTAACTGAAGAAAATGAATTGATACAGATCCATCGGCTGAATCTGCAAAATCTTAAATCAAACTTAGATGCGGAAGCACAAAAGCACGAAGGCTTTGTTACCTGGTTGTATCCAAAACATCTGCTAATGAAGATGCATCAACTTTCTCCAGGTATTATTGTAAAAGATGAAGAGCGGGTGATAGCTTATGCATTAACCACATTAAAAGAAGGGAAGGAATTTCATGCCGATCTTCAAACTATGTTCGATAATCTGCAGGCAGTCCGGTACAAGGATAAACTCCTTTCTTCTTATCAGTTTTATTGTATGGGACAGATTTGTGTGGCCAAAGAATATCGTGGAAAAGGAATTGTAAATATGCTTTATCAAAAGCACAAAGAGGTTTACGGAAGCCAATACGATTTTCTGCTCACAGAGGTATCAACAGCTAATCCACGGTCAATGAAAGCTCATGAAAAAATCGGATTCAAAACTATCTACACGTACACCGATGCTATGGATGAATGGAATGTGGTGATCTGGGATTGGAAATAACAGCTGTCCATTGAATAGTAATCAATCATAGCGATCCGACTTTTATAAAGGTTGTTCTTAAAAGCTCTCCTTTCTCTCTTAATTAATTATCCTGAATGCACAAATATGGAGGACTAATTTATCGGAACGTGTAGACCATTCCCGGCATGATCACTCTATCGCGGTATTGCAGGCTAAAGCTTACCCTGTTTTTCTTCAGTTGCGGAGCTTTTAAATGTGCATAGCGATGATAATTATTCACCACCAGTTTGCCCATTATGTAACCGATTGCCGCACCTGTGAGAACATCGGTTGCCCAATGTTTATTCTCTGTAATACGACTGAAGCCGATTAAAGTAGCTGCTGAGTAAGCAAGAATGGGCACCAGTGGCTTATTCTTGTATTCCATTGCAAAAACAGTCGCTGCAGCAAAGGCCACTGTAGTATGACCGGATGGAAAGGAACTGTTCGTCCGCTTACCATTGGGATCTCTTGGCGTTTTATACAAGGGCCCGTGAAAAGTAGGTGATGCCTGAACTTTTGTGGAATCGGTAAAATAGGGTCTTTGTCTGCCCGATAAAAACTTAAGCACACTTTCCACTGCACCTCCTGTAATGTATGCCTGCGTGGCCAATAACGTAGTGGTTTGCATTTTTTCATTCTTAAAAACAAAGCCATAAACTCCCAACCCTCCAAGAATATAGGCTTCATACACTAAGCCAAAATTAGT